>JAUWAH010000332.1 GCA_030602145.1 Desulfobulbus sp. | reverse complement strand
AAGATGAGCTTCATGCGGTGTTCTTCGCCTGTTTGGCCACCGGTCTGTGCATTGTTTCAGCCCTGGGGCAGGTTTTCAATATTGCCGCCTTCAAGCCCCTGGTCACCCGGACGGTCTTCCTCGCCATCATCGCCATGTGCGCAGGGCTCATGTCGATCGGCATCGAGCTGGAAAATCCCTGGCGGGTTGTGCTCTACGCCTGGTTCTCGCCGCAGCCGTTTTCCAATATCTGGTGGAAAACAGCCCTGTACAGTTTCACCCTGCTCCTGATGATCTGCAATTTCATGATGCTCTTGGTGCGGCAACACAAGGTTGCCAAGGGGTTTGCCCTGGTCGCCTTTGTGGTGGTGACACTGAGCAACCTGAACATGAATACGGATATGGGGCTGCTCGGCGAGAGAGGATTCTGGAGCGATAACTACATGCCGATCTACTTTCTCTCCCTATCGGTGATGACCGCTTGCGCCGCAATCCTGCTGTTCAACTGGATCAGCTTCAAGTTCAACTCCGAGACTCCGGAAATCGAGCACGACAGGGCCTTCCAAGCCACCGGAAAACTGTTCATCGCCCTTCTCCTGGTGCTTTCCTACTTTTCGGTGGTCAAGATCATGGGAGGGTACTTCCCTCGTCTTGCCAAGAATCCCGAGGCCATGGCCCTGCTTGTCCAGGGTGATTTCGCCCGGAATTTCTGGATCGGCGAAATTGCCTTGGCGATCCTGCTTCCCATTGCCCTGTATTTTCTCGCCAAGGGGAAAAAATTATCGGTCTTGGCCCTGGCCGGAGCCTCCTGCCTGACCGGTGTCTTTGTCCTGTTCTACGACCTGGTTCTCGTCGGCCAACTCATTCCCCATTTCCACCAGTACCATGTGGTCGACCTGCCGCAATACTATGCCTACAGCCCGAGTTTGCACGAGATCATGATCACCGTTGGCGGCATCTTTTTCTTCCTGGCCGCGTTCATCTTCGGCGAACTGCTGTTCAAGAAAATATACAACTATTGATTCGGTCGACTTGAAATTCGGTCGTGCATTCCACCATGCCATAAACGACATTGGACCGATCCCTCGCACATCTCATCGCCAACGTGCCAGGGATCGGTCCAATGGACCAGCCCTTCGAGATTGATCCTTTGCAGGCCGCTACTCTTCGGGAATATTGTACCGCTCCATTTTCCGGTAGAGCGTTGAACGGGCAAACCCCAGCATCTTGGCTGCCTTGGCCTTGTTGTTGTTCATGTACCGCAGAGCTTGGCGGATTTTTTCTTCTTCCGATTGATAGGGAATTGTCATCGGGATGTCTTCCGTCACGACACTCCGCACCTCTTGAAAAAAAGCCGGCGACAAGGGCTGCATCTCCTGCCGTGTCGATCCCTGCAACTCCGCCGGCAGGTGCTTCACCTGCACCACCCCGTCCTGACAGAGAACGCAGGCCCTTTCCATAACATGCCGCAACTCTCGTACGTTTCCCGGCCAGGAATAACGCAGCATGCACTCCAGGGCCTGGTCGGAAATCGTGGCGATCTGCTTGCCGAGCTGTTTGCGGAAAACTTTCAGGAAATGATTGGCTATCAGGGGGACACTGCCGATTCTCTCGCGCAGCGGTGGGAGATGAATTTCAATGACCTTGAGGCGGTAGTACAGATCCTCCCGGAATTTTCCCTCCTGAACCATTTTCTGAAAATCTACGTTGGAGGCGGCGATCACCCGCACATCCACCTGGATCGGTTCATCCTGGCCCAAAGGGGTAAAGGTCTTTTCCTGAAGAAAGCGCAACAGGAACAGTTGGGTCCGGGGAGAAATGTCCCCGATTTCATCGAGAAACAGTGTGCCGCCATCGGCCTGGAGCAGTTTGCCTGCCCTGTCCCTCTCCGCACCGGTGAAGGCGCCCTTGCGATGACCAAAGAGTTCACTTTCCAGCAGATTTTCTGAAAACGATGCGCAGTCCAGCTTGATGAGCGGCTTGTCGGACCTTGAACTCTCGGCGTGAAGCGCCTCGGCCACCAACTCCTTGCCGGTTCCGGATTCGCCCGTCACCAGGACGGATGTGTCGACCTTGCCGATGTTTTCAATCAGGCCATACACCTTCTGCATGACGGCACTCGAATCGACGAAGCGGTGGAAGGTGGTGCGATGCTGGCCTCGTTCCACCGGTTTGGCAATCTCCATATCCCTGGCGACAATCACAACCCCCTGCAGCCCGTTGTGCTCATCCCGCAAGGGAGAGGCGTTGATGCTGATCATCTTCGCCTTGTGATCCGGGGAAACACACTCAATGACATGCTTTCTGACCTCCTGGCCGTCCTGCAAAATCTTGCGGACATCGTCCAGACACGCATTGCCCAGGGCATCTATAGGCCAGCGAAGCAGGTTGGGGCACTTATCGGTCTCTGTGTAATTGAGCCATTTTTTTGCTGTTTCATTGAGCTGGACAATGCGCAGTTGGGAATCGACGGTGATAATCGCATCACTGACCGAGCGGAAGATGGCGTCGAGGTATTGACGATACTGTTCATTCTCCTGGCGGAGCTTCTCGGCCCTGTTCACTGCAAACCAGTGCTCCAGAGCACGTCTGGTGAAATGGAGCAGGGTTTCCTTGTTGACCGGTTTGGATATATAGTCGAACGCCCCGAATCGTATTGATTTTGAAGCGGATTCGAGATTCGGGAAACCGGTGATCATGACCACGGGACACCTTGCCCCGGATGCCCTGATCTCCTGGAGGAGATCCGTTCCGCACCGCCCTGGCAACACAATGTCGCTTACGATCAAATCATACTCTTGCCGATGGAGTTCCTGGAGGGCGGCCTCAAAATTGGCCACGGTTTTGACCAGCTGATACCCTTCCGCCTTGAGAAATATCTCAAAGGTTTGTCGAATGGATTCCTCGTCATCGACGATGAGGATTCTTGCCGAACAAAGATCGTCTTCCATGATTTCAGCTTCCTAAAGGCAACTCGATGATCATTTCAGTGAATTTCTCCATGATGGAATTGACCGACAAACTGCCACCATGCTCCTTGATGATGCCGTAACTGATGCTCAGGCCAAGACCTGTCCCTTGACCGGGAGGCTTGGTGGAAAAAAATGGTTCAAAGATATGTTCCAGGATCGACTGGGGCAAACCGGTTCCATAATCCTTGACCACCAATCTGTAGTATTGCCGTCCACCGTCCTTTTCGATGGGCTGGCCTGATATTTCGAGAATCTTGTTTCCGTCAAATCCCTTGTAGCGACTGTTCAGCGCATATCGGCTGTTACTGATGAGATTGAGCATCACCTGCTGCAATTTTCTGAAGTCAGCTACGATCAGACAGCCTTCATTGGCAAACCTGGTCTCCACCTTGATGCCGTCTCTCTTGAGCTGATGGTTGACCAAAGAAAGACTTGAATTGACGACATCGACAGGATTGACTTCCTTGTGCAACCCGACCTCTGCCCGGGCAAACGAAATCAGATTTCTGGTAATGGCCGCGATCCGCTCTCCTTCCTTCATGATTTTGTGGAGCATATCGGACCCGGCGGGATCCAGATCATAGGTATCAAGAAGGATCTGGGCAAAATTGATGATACCGGTGATGGGATTGTTGATCTCATGGGCCACACCGGCAGCCAGCTCCCCCAGTGCGGCCAGTTTGCCGTCTCTGATGTAATCCACCCTGCGCATCTCGTCACGGCTCAGTTCCCTGGCGGTCAGCAGGATGGTGTCGACTTCACCGTTCCGGGCCTTGACAGGCAGAATGGAAAACAAATACTCACCGAAGAGACCGGGAAGACGTGTCTCTTCCACCTTGGTGGTGCAGTTATTTAAAAACTCCTCCAAAGGGCATTTGAGATGCGGCCACCGGCCGCCATGGATGATCTTGCAGATGCCCTGGCCGACAACTTCCTCCCTGGTTTTTTTCGCCGCCGTCAAGGTGGCCTCATTGGCCTCGAGAAT
>JAUWAH010000209.1 GCA_030602145.1 Desulfobulbus sp. | reverse complement strand
GAGATGATCCGGCCGGTTGTCGACGAAGCCCTCGACAAGGCCGGAGTCACCTTGAACGACATCGACCTGATCGCCGCCACCCAGGGGCCGGGACTGGTCGGCTCGCTGCTGGTCGGCTTTACTTTTGCCAAGGCCATCGCCCTGGTGCGCGGCCTGCCCTGCGTCGGCGTCGACCACATGGCCGGCCACCTCCTTAGCTGTCTGCTGGAAGAGCCCCAGCCCGACTTCCCCTACACCGCCCTGATCGTCTCCGGCGGCAACACCTCGCTGTTTGCGGTCAACGACCCCCTGTCGTTTGTCCGCCGCGGCCGGACCCGGGACGATGCCGCCGGCGAAGCCTTCGACAAGGTGGCCAAACTGCTCGGCCTGGGCTATCCGGGCGGCCCGGTGATCAGCCGCCTGGCCAGCGAAGGCAACCCCGCTGCCATCGCCTTTCCGCGGGCCCGATTGGGCGGCAGCCTCGATTTCAGCTTCAGCGGCCTCAAGACCGCCGTGGCCGCCCATGTGGACAGCCAACGCCGCAATGAATCGCCCCTGGCGGTCCACGACATCTGTGCCTCCTTCCAGGAGGCGGTGGTTGAGGTGCTGGTGGAGAAAACCTTGGCCGCCGCCGGGCAGACCGGTCATCGGCAGGTGGTCATCGGCGGTGGCGTGGCTGCCAATCCCCGCCTGCGAACGGCCCTGGCCGATGGCTGCGCCGACCGCGGACTCGACCTGTTCATGCCGGCACCGGCCTTCTGCACCGACAACGCCGCCATGATCGGACTGGCTGGCTACTATCGGTTCCTCGGCGGCCACCTGATCGATGCCGACGCCGACGCCTATTCCCGGTCTCCCCTCAACTAGCCGCCTCCATGACCCACGCCCGGACCAAACACCTCCTCCAGCGCCAGGGATTGGCCCCCCACAAGAAACTGGGCCAGAACTTCCTGGTGCACGAGCGGACACCGCGCCGGATCGTTGACCTGGCCGGACTGGGTGCCGACGACCAGGTGATCGAAGTCGGGGTCGGCTTAGGCGCCCTCACCCGCCCGCTGGCCGCGGTCTGTGCCCGGGTGATCGGCCTGGAGGCCGACGCGGGCATCGTCCGCTTCCACGAACAGCAGCAGGACCTGCCGGCCAATGTTGACCTGATCCATGCCGATGTCCTCAAGGTCGATCTTGCCTCCCTGGTCGCACCGGGCGAGCGGCTGAAAATTGTCGCCAACCTGCCCTATTCAATCTCCAGCCCCTTTCTGTTCCGCCTCATCGACCATGCCGAACTGATGGATTTTGCCGTGGTCATGCTCCAGAAGGAGGTGGCGTTGCGATTGATGGCCGCACCGGGAAGCAAGGAATATGGGGCCCCCACGGTGCTGCTGGCCGCCTGCGCCGAGGTAAGGCCCCTGTTGGCGGTGGATCCGGCCGAGTTTCATCCCCGTCCCAAGGTTGATTCCCTGGTTATCCGTATCACCTTTCATCCCCGGCCTGAACGGGTCCGGGCCCTGGGCGCCTTCGACCGCGGCCTCCTGGCCCGCATCGTCCACGCCGCCTTCGGTCAACGGCGCAAAACCCTGCTCAACGGGCTGGCCTCGGCCGGTCTGCCCCTCGACAAGACAGCCCTGAGCCGCTGCATCATCGAGGCCGGGCTGGTCCCTTCGGTGCGGGCCGAGACCCTCACCCTGGAAGATTTTGTTCGCCTGGGTCGGATCATCGATGACGCTGCCACCCTCCTTCCACTCCAACTGCACACACAACCGATATGACCCAGCAAAAAACCGCCCCGCCGCGCATCAATCCCTATGTTTTTCCGGTGCTCCTGGCCGGATTCGGACTCTGGTGCCTCTACGACGGCTGGCTGACCACCGATCCGGAGATGCTCAAGCATCAACTGTTCAACCGCATCGCCAGTGGCGTCCTGCTGTCCTGGGCGGTGCTCGATTTCATCCGCACCCACAAACTGGAAAAACGGGAAAAAGCGAAAGAGCAAATGGGAACGAATCAGGAACATCCAACCTCCTGATTTCTCCACTCGCATCCGGAAAACAATGATCACCAACCGGCAGCTTTTGCTCCCCTATGCAGCGCCCTATCTGGCTTATGTGGGAATAGCTTCCCTGCCGGCCACTTTCCTGGCGCCGCATTACAGCTATGCCCTTCGTCTTATTCTTGTTCCGGTGATCATGATCTGGGGTTGGCGCTGGTACTGTTCCCTGAAGGGTCCACGATCGCCATCGGGATCCTTTCTGGTTGGCACATTCGCAGGTCTCCTCGGTTTGGTGATATGGATTGCGCTCCTAGCACCCTTTGTTCAGGCCGACGAAACCGCTCCCTGGACCCCGACTGGCTTTGCTCTGCGCCTGTGCAGTGCTGTCTTGCTGGTTCCAGTGTTCGAGGAACTGATGATGCGGGGGTATGTGTTCCGCTTGTCTCATCAATGGCATGAAGCCCGCACCGCTGGCGATCCGGAGCCACTTCTCACCGCGCTCGATGGGCGTTCGATCAACGATGTTCCCCCCGGGGCCTGGTCTTGGCCGGCAGTCATTCTCTCAACCGTGGCCTTCACCTCGGGACATGCCATGGCCGAATGGCCGGCTGCCGTGGCCTATGGTTTGCTGATGGCCTGGTTGTGGATTACAATAAAAGATTTGATCGCCTGCATCACCGCCCACGCGGTCACCAACCTCGGACTGGCTCTCTTTGTCTACACCACCGGGAACTGGCATTTCTGGTGAAGATCGTTTGCCGGTTGCCCTGACCGGCGACCTGGTCGCGGTCGTCCCGCCGCATCCCTTCCCTCCGATTGGTCGCCATGCACAACTTCGTCTTCCACAATCCGACCAAGATCCTGTTCGGCCGGGATACCGTTGAATCCATCGGTCCGGAAACCAGGGCCTGGGGCGAACGGGCCCTGCTGGTGTACGGCCAGCGCAGCCTCAAACAGCACGGCCTCCATGACCGGATCACCGATTCCCTGCGGCGGGCCGGCGTCCAGTGGGTCGAACACGGCGGGGTGCGTTCCAACCCGCTCCTTTCCCATGTCCGGGCAGGCATCGAACGGGCCAGGGCCCACGGGGCGACGGTGATCGTGGCCGCGGGCGGCGGTTCGGTCATCGACACCGCCAAGGCCATTGCCGCCGGAACCCCCGCCGCCCATGATGTCTGGAAACTGTTCACCGGTAAAAAGAGTCTTAAAAGCGCCCTGCCGGTGGTGACCGTCCTCACCCTGGCCGCATCCGGTTCGGAAATGAACTCGGGGATGGTGCTCACCAACGACGGCTCCCGGGAGAAATTCGGGTACGGGCACCGGCTGCTCCATCCGAAAACCTCGATCCTCGACCCCCGAACCACCTTCACCGTGCCACCGTCCTATACGGTCTTTGGCGCCGTCGACGCCATCAGTCACGTCATTGAATTCTACCTGACCGCCTCCGACCCGGACACGCCGGTTCAGGACCGCCTGATGGAAGGATTGATCGAGAACTGCATGGCCGCCTGCGAACGATGCCTGTGCGATCCCTGCGACTATAACGGTCGAGCCAATCTGATGTGGGCTGCTACCCTGGCCCTCAACGGCCTGACCGGAGCCGGTCTGGGCCGGGTGGGATTTCCCATGCACCTGATCGAACACTCGTTGAGCGGACTCTATGACACACCCCATGGTGCTGGCCTGGCTGTGATCCTGCCGGGATGGCTGCGTGCCCGGCTCCCCCATTCGCCCAAACGGATTGCCGGCCTCGGCCGCCGGGTGTTCGGCCTGACGCAGCAGGACGATTTTCAGGCGGCCGAGGCCACGGTCAAATGCTTCCAGTCCTGGCTGCGTCAGGTCCGGGCGCCGTTAACCCTGACCGACCTGTCCATCCCGGCCAATGATATCCCCCGGATTGCCGACCATACCCGCAGCCTGGCCCGGATCTGGAGACTCACCGACCTTTCCCCGGAACGGGTGGCGGCCGTACTGGCCCACTGTCTAGCCGCCGACTGATCGTCCCTCCGCCGCATGCCATCCGCTCCGTGAACAGCCTATCTGGGGGAACGACGACATTTCTCCATGACATTCAGCGGTGCATGCGGTAAGTTGTCCCCATTTTGCATTCCCTGAACCGAAACGAGGCGCTCAACCGACGATGCAGCATCCCATCCCGGCCGGCAGGCCCGTTCCGGCGGAATGGTTTTCCCATTTCGACCGGTATCTGATCAGTGAGGGCACCCACGAACGGGCCTACGAAAAACTGGGTGCCCATCCGGTGCGTTTTGATGACACCGACGGCGTCGTCTTTGCCGTCTGGGCTCCCAACGCAAGGCAGGTGGCGGTGATCGGCGATTTCAACCTCTGGGATCCCGACCGCCATCCCATGCATTCGTCCGACAGCGGTATATGGACCCTGTTCATTCCCGGCCTCCGTGAATTCGCCGTCTATAAATATCGAATCACCAGCCAGCAGAACGAGGAGTTCGACAAGGCCGATCCCTTCGGCTTTGCCATGGAACAACGGCCGCGCACCGGTTCGGTGGTCGCCGATCTCGACCGTTATCCCTGGCGGGATCAGGAGTGGCTCGCCGACCGCCAGCGGAGGCAAGCCCTGGACTGCCCCATCTCCATCTATGAGGTCCACCTCGGCTCCTGGCGACGGGAGACCGATGATCACTGGGGCCAACGATACCTCACCTATCGGGAATTGGCAGCCACCCTCATCCCCTATGTCAAGGAGATGGGCTACACCCACATCGAACTGATGCCCATCGCCGAGCATCCCTTCGACGGTTCCTGGGGCTACCAGGTGCTGGGTTTTTTCGCCCCGACCTCACGCTTTGGCACCCCCGAGGATTTCATGTTTTTCGTCGACGAATGCCACGCCGCCGGCATCGGCGTCCTCCTCGACTGGGTTCCGGCCCATTTTCCCAAGGACGGAGCAGGGCTCAACCACTTCGACGGCACCCAGTTGTATGCCCATGCCAACCCTCTCCAGGGCGAGCATCAGGATTGGGGCACCCTGATCTTCAATTACGGCCGCAACGAGGTCCGCGCTTTTCTCATCTCCAATGCCCTCTTTTGGCTCGACAAGTACCATATCGACGGACTTCGGGTCGATGCGGTGGCCTCGATGCTCTATCTCGACTACTCCCGTCGCGAGGGGGAATGGATCCCCAATGAACACGGCGGCCGGGAAAACCTGGCGGCCATCAGTTTCCTGCGCAAGGTCAACGAGGTGGTCCACGGCATCTTCCCCGGCGTGCTCACCGTGGCCGAAGAGTCAACCTCCTATCCGATGGTCAGCCGCCCCACCTACCTGGGTGGCCTGGGGTTCAGCCTCAAGTGGAACATGGGCTGGATGCACGA
>JAUWAH010000131.1 GCA_030602145.1 Desulfobulbus sp. | reverse complement strand
AAGATGCCGCCGTCCCGGGTCCGCTACGCCGGCTATTATCATTTTTGGACCAGTGTCTGCCTGTTCGATCGCCCGGAGTTGTTCGGCAAGGTCAACCGTCGCCGGGACAGTTCCGACCTCGCCTCGGCCTCGGTATTCGAGGAGTTCAGGCGGGATGCCGACGGTCGTTTCATTGCAGTTGCGGCCATCGACCGGCTGCTGGCGGCCTGCCGCAGCCGCTGGATCATCCTGTCCTACAGTTCCGGCGGCCGGGCAACGGCCGAAGAACTCGACCAGGTCCTCCGCCGTCACGGCCGCCTGGTGGATGTGGTTGAAATCGACCACCGTCAACACGTCATGGCCGCGATGAAGTGGACCAACCACTGGTTGCGCGAGGCCGAGCAGCCGCACCGGGAGTTTTTATTTCTCTTGGAAAAGTGAGCCGGTGGCGTCGACCGCACCGGTCCGATTACGCAGCGATCCCGCCCGGATGTTTCATTTATTGCTTCCGGGCCCGCCATCGCTGATCGTCCGTCTTTCCCCCTTGTGCGTACCGATACTTTTGGGTAGTGTTTCCGACAGGTTGAGCAATCGTCTGAAGTCCTGGTCGGTTCGCTCGTTCTCTTCACTCACCAAGGAGGATAAACATGGAGAGGTTGCATCGACGCGGTCTGCTTGCCCTCATGCTGGCAGCACTGCTGGCGCTGGTCGTCTCCTGCGCCACCCCGGCGGGGAGAAGTGCGGGAAACGTGGTGGATGACGCCGCCATCACCACCCAGATTAAAGCTGAACTGCTGGCCGATAAACTGGTCAGCGGGGTGGCTATTTCCGTCCAGACCTTCAAGGGAGAAGTGACCCTCACCGGCGCGGTCGACTCGGACATGCAGATCCGCCGGGCGGAAAACATCGCCCGCTCGGTCAAGGGAGTGACCAGGGTCACCAACCTGCTCAAGCTGAAGTAAGGGGTGAGGAAGTGGCGCCCGCCCGAAGGATGGGGCCACGTTCGGCAGGCTGAGGACGCTACCGGTGCGGCAGGTTCAGTTGGTGTCGGGTTCTTGCTCGGTCTTGTCAGCGGTTGCCACTCCGGGAAGGGCCAGGGGGGTGGGCGGCTTGCTCGCCGTACCGGTGATGTCGGTCACCCGGCGGACGGTGCGGTTGGCGATCCGCTTGCCCTTGGCGCTCACCCCCTTGATCAGCACCTCGTCGAGATCAAGTTCGATGGCGTTGTGTTTGGCCCGCGCCGAGGGAGCCAGGCTGGCCCGGATCCTCAACCCTTCCCGGCCCGGGAGCAGGAGGAGGATGGTCGAGCGCTTGTCCGCTTCGAATAGCCGGTATTCACGGCCGAGGATGAACTTGGGCATGGCGAACCGCTTGATATAGGCTAGGTTTTCCGGACCATGACGGTAGACCAGGTTGAAGACCAGGTCGTTTTTCACCACCCCCAGCCAGTACAGCTCCGAGCCGACGAACAGTTTGTCCACCACGTTGATCACCTTGTAGAGCCCGTCCTTGAAGACGAGCAGCAGCCGGTCGTACTCGGAGCAGCAGCACTCCAGATCACTGGCGGTGTCTTCGGTCTTGATCTTGTGACCGAGAAAGCCGGACTGCCGGTGGTAGCCGACGGTGAGGTTGGCTGTGGCCGCGGCCCGGGCATCGACCTCATCGAAAGCGCGCAGTTCGCTGGTGCGCGGAAACCGGTCGCCGTAGCGGGCAAGCAGGTCTTCAAGATATCCGATGGTGAAGCCGACCATGTCGGTCAGGTGCTCCTTGACCTGGGCGATCTGCTTTTCGATCTCGCGGAGTTCCTTCTTCTGGCGGTCGATATCGTAGCGGGAGATGCGGCGGATCTTGATCTCCAGCAGCCGCTCCACATCCTCGGTGGTGATCTTGCGCTGCAACTCTTCGGCAAAGGGGGCCAACGACTGGCGGATGGCGGAAACCACCGCCTTGTAGTTGATCTTCTCCTCGATCTCCTTGTACAGCCGTTCCTCGATGAAAATCTGCTCCAGTTTTCGGGCGTGCCATTTCTCCTCCAGCCGGCCCAGTTCGATTCGCAATTCCTTTTCCAGGTTGGCCTTGAGCAGGTCGGTGTTGCGCCGGAGCACTTCCTCGACCGTGTGCTGCCGGGGCATGTTGTCCTCGATTGTCACCAGGCTGGGCGAAACGCTCAGCTCGCAATCGGTGAAGGCGTAGAGGGCATCGATGGTCTCCTCGGCGAGCACGCCGCGGGCCAATTTGATCTCGACCTCGACCTTTTCGGCGGTGTAGTCGTTGATCGAGGCAATTTTCAGCTTGTTTGCCTTGGCCGCCTTCTCGATGGATTCGATCAGGGTCTGGGTGGTGAGGTTGTAGGGCAGTTCGGTGACGACAATGGTCTTGGCATCCGGCTGCTCCAGCTTGGCTCGGCAGCGGATGCGGCCGTTGCCGCGGTCGTAGTCGGACACATCGATGATCCCGCCACGCGGAAAATCGGGATAGAGGGTAAACTCCTCGCCGCGCAGGCAGGCGATCTGGGCCCGGAGCAGCTCATTGAAATTGTGCGGCATGATCTTGGTGGCCATGCCCACGGCGATGCCCTCGGCACCGAGCAGCAGGAGCAGCGGGATCTTGGCCGGCAACCGCACCGGTTCCTGCATGCGGCCGTCGTAGGAATCGATGAACTCGGTCAGGTCCTTGTTGAACAGGGTCTCCCGCGCCAGCGGCGACAGGCGGCATTCGATGTAGCGTGGCGCCGAGGCCTGGTCGCCGGTGAAGATGTTGCCGAAGTTCCCCTGGCGGTCGATGAGATAGCCCTTGTTGGCCAGGTTGACCAGAGCATCGAAAATGGATGCGTCGCCGTGCGGATGGAGCTTCATGGTCTCGCCGACCACGTTGGCCACCTTGTGGAAGCGGCCGTCGTCCATGTTGGCAAGCGTCTGGAGGATGCGCCGCTGCACTGGCTTGAGGCCGTCATCCACATCGGGGATGGCCCGTTCGCGGATGACGTAGGCGGTGTAGTCGAGGAAATTGGCGTCGAACAACTGGTGCAGCTTGCCGCGCGGCTGCTCGCTCGTCTCGCTCATACCGGCCTCACGATCAGGTGATCCATGATGTACTGCTTGCGTTCCGGCGTGTTCTTGCCCATGTAGAAGCGCAGCACCCGGCCGACCTCGCTGAGACTGTCGAGCCGGACCTGCCTCAATCGCATGTCCGGGCCGATGAACTGCTTGAACTCCGGCGGCGAGATCTCGCCGAGCCCCTTGAACCGGGTGGTCTCGATGGCCCGGTCGCCCTTGCCCTTAGCCTTGAGGGCGACGATGGCCTCATCCATGTCCCGGTCGGAATAGCAGTAGAAGGTCTTCTCCCTGTTGCGCACCCGGAAAATCGGCGTCTCCAGGATGAAGACCCGCTCTAGCTTGATCAGCAACTCGAAGTAGTGCAGGAAGAAGGTGAGCAGCAGATTGCGGATGTGCAGGCCATCGACATCGGCATCGGTGGCGAGGATGACCTTGTCGTAGCGCAGGTCGGTGATCGATTCCTCGATATTCAGGGCCTGCATCAGGGAATACATCTCCTCGTTCTTGTAGAGCACATCGAGCCGCTGGCCGAGCACGTTCATCGGCTTGCCCTTGAGGGAGAAGACCGCCTGGGTCATGGGGTCGCGGGCGGAAACGATCGAGCCGGCCGCCGATTGGCCCTCGGTGATGAACAGCATGTTCTCCCGGCCGGGCTTGGAAGCCTGGCCGCGCGATGGATGGTATTTGCAGTCCTTCAACTGCGGGATCTTGAAGGCGATTTTCTTGGCCTTGGCCTTGGCGTCGCGGCGCACCGACTGCAACTCCCGCCGCACCCGCTCGTTGCGCTGCACCTTGTCGATCAGGACCTCGGCGGTCTCCGGAAACTTGTAGAGGTGGGTGGCCACCGCATCCTTGACCGCACCCACGATCCCGGCACGGATATCGGTGTTGCCGAGCTTGTTCTTGGTCTGCGATTCAAAGACCGGCTCCTGCACCTTGACCGCCAGGATGCCGACAATACCGTCGCGGACGTCCAGCCCGTTGAATTTCTTGCCGGTGAACTCGTTGATCCCCTTGAGGATGCCCTCGCGGAAGGCGGAGAGATGGGTGCCGCCCTCGCTGGTGTAGGTGCCGTTGACAAAGGAAAAATAAGATTCGCCGTAGTCGTCGGTGTGGGTGAAGGCAAATTCCAGGGCCTTGTCGGTGAAGTGGATCGGCGGATAGATGCGGTCGTTGCTCACCTCACGGTCGAGCAGGTCGAGCAGACCGTTTTTGGAGAGATACCGCTCGCCGTCGAGCGATAGGCTCAGGCCAGCGTTGAGGTAGGCGTAGCGCCACAGCCGCTGGTCGATGTATTGGGGATCGTATCGAAAGTCGGGAAAGAGTTCGGAATCCGGCAGGAATTCCACCAGGGTGCCGTTCTTCTCCGTGGTCGTGCCCTCTTCTTCGTGTTCGAGCACACCCTGCGCGAAGCGGGCCATCTTGTACTGGCCGTCACGGAAGGCGGTGACCGTGAACCGGGTGGACAGGGCGTTCACCGCCTTGGTACCCACCCCGTTGAGGCCCACGGAGAACTGAAACACCTCGGTGTTGTACTTGGCGCCGGTGTTGATCACCGAGACGCACTCCACCACCTTGCCCAGGGGAATGCCCCTTCCGTAATCGCGCACCCAGCATAGCCCGTCCTCACCTATATGGATGTCGATCCGCTTGCCGAATCCCATGATGTACTCGTCGACGGCATTGTCCAGGACCTCCTTCAAGAGGATATAGATGCCGTCATCCGGGTGGGAGCCGTCGCCCAACCGGCCGATGTACATGCCCGGCCGCTTGCGGATATGCTCCAGCGAACTGAGCGTCTTGATCTTGGATTCGTCGTATTGGTGATCGGTCATGGGTGATTCAAGGTGGAAAGATGGACAGGTGGGTAGGTCAATAGCAGGTTCTTGGCGAAAGGTAAATGGTTGAGTGATGGCCACGGCGGATGTTTGATCGTTCCCGCGCTCCAGCGTGGGGATGGTGCCGTGGATGCTCCAGGGTCACCTTTCGTTCGCCACCACGGATCAATCACAATTGACACGGGGTGTCCGGGTTGGTCCGGTGCGCGCGGCTATGTTCCCGCACTGGAACCGGGGAACGATCGAGCACTGCGCCAGGAGAGAACCGTGCATTGCTGCCTCGTTTGGTCCTGCTCGCCGCCATAGACCAGATACGCCCGGCCCGCCTCTTCACCAGCCCATGCAAGCCATTTGCTGAGCGGTCGGAAAAAATCCGGGGTGATGGTTTGTCCAGATTTGATCTCAAGCGGGATAAGCCGACTGCCCGTGTCCAGCACCACATCCACTTCGTTGCCGGTATTGTCGCGCCAGAAGAAAAGATTTGAGATATCAGCCTGGTTGTACCGTCCCTTGAGTAATTCGGTCACAATGAGGGTTTCAAACAGGGCGCCACGATGCGGATGGGTGGGCAGTTGCTCGCTGTTTTGGATGCCCATCAGCCAGGCAGCCAGTCCGGTATCATAAAAGTAGAGTTTGGGTGTTTTGACAATTCGTTTGTTGAAATTGCGATGATGCGGAGGCAGCAGAAAAAGAATGTAGCTGGCCTCCAGGATGGAGATCCATGATTTCGCGGTATTGTGACTGATGCCGCAGTCATTGGCCAGGCTTGACAGATTCAGAAGCTGGCCGGTGCGTCCGGCGCAAAGGCGCAGAAATCGACGAAACGATGTCAGGTCCCGGATATTGACCAACTGCCTGAGATCGCGCTCCAAATAGGTGGCGACATAGTTGGCATGCCAATGACCCGGTGCAAGAGGGCGGTCATACAGCGGCGGATAACACCCTTGATACAGAAAGGCATCAAGCGTGTCCGGAAGCTGGGCGGCATCCTGCAATTCACGGATACTGAAAGGCAACAACTGCACCAGGCCGACCCGTCCAGCCAAGGATTGGGTGATTCCGGCAAAGAGTCCAAACTGCTGGGAGCCTGTGAGGATGTACAAGCCCATGCGCCCGTCGCCATCCGCAAGGGTCTGAAGGTAGGAAAACAGGGCCGGGGCTCGTTGCGCTTCGTCAAGGATCGCCCCGTCGGGATACTGGGCCAGAAAACGGCGGGGATCGGCAAGCGCAAACTCCAGGGTATCCGGATCTTCCAGGGAGACATAGGGTTTCTCGGCAAAAGCTAGGCGACTGAGCGTTGTCTTTCCCGACTGCCGAGGTCCGGTCAGGGCGATGAATGGGTAACCCCTGGCCAGGGTTTGCAGGGTTGCCTGTGCGTTTCTTGGGAGCATACCGGGCTATTGGTCAATTTTTTACAAATTGTCAACCGGAATTACAATTTGTAAAAAATAGCGACTTCTTGGCGAAAGGGACATGGTTGAGAGATGGTTGCGGTGGATGTGTAATCGTGCCCACGCGGGGCGCGTGGAAACGGTCAAAAGCTAGCAGCCTCAAGGACTCTCCACCTATCAGGCTGCTCCCACCTCTCACTCCATCATATGCACCCGTTCGCAGTCGGGGCAGATCCAGGTGGGGCCGTTGCTCATGCCCCACTTGTTCTCGGCAAAACACTGCGGGCAGATCTGAAAGCCGCAGCCGCAGCTCCAGCAAAAGGGTTTTTCCTCTTTGCAGCAGTGGCAGCGGAACTCTTTCTTCCGCCGTCGGCCGCGGGCCGGTTTGTTGGCTTGGTGATCCACGGCAGACTCACTCCTTTTCGGGCAACAGTTCCTGGTTGAGCCAATCCAGGTAGGGACCGTGGCCATCCACCACCGGTGCGGCCAGGATTTCGGGCACCTGGTAGGGATGCAGCGCCCGGATGGCTTGGCACAGGGCCGGAAAAAGATCGCGGCGCGATTTGATGGTACAGACCGACTC
>JAUWAH010000044.1 GCA_030602145.1 Desulfobulbus sp. | reverse complement strand
CCTCACCGACGATCCGGTGTGGATCACCATCGCGGCGATCATCGGCATCGTCAGTCCAAGCGGCGGCGAGATCGGACCTTTTTTATCCATCGAGCAGGCAGCTCTCTCCCAGTTGGTCCCGGACAGCCGGCGCACCAGGGTATTCGGCTGGTATAACCTGGCCGGATCGTTCGCCACCGCCGGAGGCGCCCTGGCGGGAGGCTGGCTGGCGCAATGGATGCAGGCAATCGGCTTCAGCGGACTGGACGCCTACCGGTTCATCATGGCCGGCTACGCGGTCTGCGGATTGGCGCTGGTCCTGCTCTTCGTCTTTTTGTCCAGGAAGGCGGAAGCGGTGCCGACATCGGCAGGGCCCGACCAAGGGGTTGCAAGAACCATGGGCCTGCACCGTTCCCAAAAGGTGGTCTTCAAGCTCAGTTCCCTCTTTGCCCTCGATGCCTTTGCCGGCGGGTTCGTGGTCCAGAGCATGATCGCCTGGTGGCTGCATGTCCGTTACGGGGTCGACGAGGGAATGCTCGGCACCCTGTTCTTCGGAGCCAATCTGCTGGCCGGCATGTCGGCCCTGCTGGCCACCCGGCTCGCCGACCGGATCGGTCTGGTGCGGACCATGGTCTATACCCATATTCCCGCCAACATCCTCCTGTGCCTGGTGCCGTTGATGCCAAACGTCTGGCTGGCCATCACCGTGCTGCTGCTCCGGGCCAGCATCTCGCAGATGGACGTGCCGGTCCGTCAGTCCTACACCATGGCGGTGGTGGCGCCGGACGAACGCTCGGCAGCCTCGGGCATCACCACCGTGGCCCGTTCCGTGGGTGCGGCGGCCTCGCCGCTGTTGGCCGGCCTGCTCATGGCCAGCCCGCTGTTCTTTTCCGCACCGTTCTTCGTGGCCGGCGGATTGAAAATCGTCTACGATCTGATGCTGTATGCACTGTTCAAGCACAGCAAGGAGTAAGCCCGGAATTGTCCGATCCGGTGGAGCCAATCCCCGGTCGAACAAGGCGCGGTCCCCTTTGGAATGGGGCGGACGACAACCGCAGAGACAACGTAACAACCCGAATCGACACAACAGGAACCTGGTATGGACTATCTGATCATAGCCCTTTGCGCCTTTCTCGCATCGAGCCTGACCCTTTACTCGGGCTTCGGACTCGGCACCTTGCTGCTGCCGGTCTTTGCCCTCTTTTTCCCGGTGGAGGTGGCGGTGGGGGCTACCGCCCTGGTGCATGGCGCCAACAATATCCTCAAGGTGGCGGTGGTCGGCAGGAATGCCGACCGGGATCTGGTGCTTCGCTTCGGCCTGCCCGCCATCGTTGCCGCCTTTGCCGGGGCTGCGGCCCTTGGTTCCATCGCCCACCTCGGCGAGGTTTTCAGCTACACCATCGGTTCGCGTCTTGCCGTCGTCACCCCGGTCAAGCTGACCTTGGGTACCTTGATGTTCGTCTTTGCCCTGTTCGAACTGGTGCCCGGACTGCGCGCCCTGCGCTTTGATCGCAAATATCTTCTCGTCGGTGGGCTGTTGTCGGGATTCTTCGGCGGTTTTTCAGGTCATCAGGGTGCTCTGCGCGCTGCTTTTCTCACCAAGGTGGGTATCTCGCCCCAGGCCTTTGTGGGCACCAATGCCCTGATCGGTTTTCTGGTCGACCTGGCCCGGATTGTGACCTACGGCTCCGTCTTCTTCTTGGCCGGATCGGGAGGCGGATTCGATCGCGGCCAATGGTTGTTGATCGCGGCCGGTTGCCTGGCGGCCTTTGCCGGTGTCCTCGTCGGCAAACGGTACCTGCACAAGGTGACCATGGGGGTCATCCAGAACATCACCGGTACACTGCTGCTCGGCATTGCCGCAGCCCTCTTCACCGGTCTGCTCTAAACGTAATGCAGAGGCGAAAGGTACTGATCAAAACACCACCAGCCAACGGGCGGCCGATCGATCAGGCGCGCTGCGGTTCGGCGGGCAGCCGCTACAGCCAGCAGCCAATGGGAGCACAGATGAGGGTGGGCAGCCAGCACCAGGGATGGGGTACCTGGTAGAGGGCCAGGGCCGAGCCCAGGAGCATGGTCAGGATAGCCAACTGCTTGGCGCGGGTGGAGAGGGTCCGGTGGGTGCGCCAGTTATGAATTGCCGGACCCAATCGGGGATGGTTGAGCAGCCAGCGCTCACATCGCTCGCTGCCCCTGGAGAAACAGGCGGCCGAAAGCAGGAGAAAGGGCGTGGTGGGCAGCAGGGGCACGAGGAGGCCGACGATGCCCAGCACCAGACTCAGCCACCCTGCGACCACCAAAGCGAAACGGACCATAAAGCGTACAATCGGTTGGAATGATATCGGAACCAGCCGACCGGATTACGACAGGCTCCCCCTTTCCGTATAATTGAAAAGTTTAATGCGTACGGCCCGGTTTGGCAACCGCCACAGGGGGGCGAACGAAGCTGTGCATCTCGTGGCGGGGTATGCGCTATTCTGCTTGGTGAAAACAGTCCTTTAAACAGTCCTTTTAAAGAAGGCCGTTCTCTTCGCACTAAAACCATCGAAGGGTTGAACAATCGATCACCGTTGAACAGGCAACGGAGGTTAGCGAAAATCGGTCACAGATCGGGCCGGTGAGGATCGATGCGCAGGGCCGGAGGTCGCGGCCCTGCGCATCCTGGCAGGGGGAGGCTATCGTTCTTCGAACCATGCTGGCTCCGGCGACGGTGGCGTGCCGGTGCGCAGTTCTTCGAGAGTTCGTCGTGGCCGGCCATGGTGGTCCGGCCACACTGGTTAGAGCTTGGTGAGGATGTTCTGGGTTTCGGCGATCTCCTCGGCGGTGACGCTTTGCCGGAGCCTCTCCATCCGTCGCATGGTCTCGGCAAACCGGATGCCCTCGGCGGCGCTGATCCACTCCAACTGCAACCGCTCCGGCCGCAGGCCGATCTTTTCCATCTTCTTGTGGATGCGTTCCACCCGCTTTTCTGTCCAATGGTTGGCGTCGATGTAGTGGCAGTCGCCAATGTGGCAGCCGCTCACCAGGATCACCGGCGCGCCCTGACGGAATCCCTCCCAGATGAACTTTTCGTCCACCCGGCCGGAACACATCACCCGGATGAGGTGGACATTGGCCGGATACTGGAGCCGGGAGACACCGGCATAGTCGGCGCCGGCGTACGAGCACCAGTTGCACGCAAAGGCGAGGATCTTCGACTCCGGCTCGACCGCCAGCATGGTGTCCACCTGCCCCATGAGCTGGGCATCGGTGAAATGGTTCATGGAGATGGCGTCAAATCGGCACTCGGCCGAACAGGTGCCGCAGCCTGCGCAGGCAGCGGAGTTGACCACCGCCGGTTTCTTGGCCTTGACGTCGACGCTGATCGCATTGTACGGGCAGACCTCGGCGCATTTGCCGCAGGCCTTGCACTTTTCGACGATGATCGTCGAGGTGATCGGCTCAGTGTTGATCTCGCCCTTGTGCATCAACCGGATGGCGCGCATGGCCGCGGCCGAGGCCTGGGTGACCGCCTCCTTGATGTCCTTGGGGCCCTCGGCGCAGCCGGCGAAGAAGATACCCCGGGTGGCGGCATCCACCGGCTGGAGCTTGGGATGGGCCTCCAGGTAGAAGCCATCCGAGGTGAGCTGCAAGCCCATGATCTCCTGCAACCGCTGGGTCGAGGGGGCGGGCTTCATGCCCTGGGCCAGGACCAGCATATCCAACTCGTGGAACTCCAGGGTGCCGGTGGCGGCGTTCTCCACCGCCACCCTCAGACTGCCGTTTTCGGTTTCCTCCACCGAGCCGGGCAGGCCGCGGATGTACTGGGTGCCCATGCGACGGCTGCGGGTGTAGAGGTCCTCGAATCCCTTGCCGAAGGCGCGGATATCGATGTAGAACACCTTGACTTCGACATCAGGGTAATGCTCTTTGATAATGAAGCTCGACTTGATGGTGTTCATGCAGCAGATATTGGAGCAGTAGTGGCCGCCCTTGGTCGCCGAGCGCGAGCCCACGCACTGAATGAACCCCACCGATTTCGGGTGGTTGCGATCCGACGGCCGGATCAGCGAACCCTTGGTCGGACCACTGGCATTGACCAGTCGCTCGAACTCCAGGCTGGTGAGCACGTTGTCGAACCGGGTATAGCCGTACTCATCCATCTCGGTCGGGTCATACGGCTGCAGACCGGTGGCAACGATGATCGTGCCCACCTCCTCGACGATCTCCTCGTCGGACATATGGAAGTTGATGCACCCCTTGGCACAGACCTCGACGCACTTCGAGCAGACCGCCGGATTGTGGCCCAAACACTCCTTGGCGTTGATCAGATAGGAGGAGGGCACCGCCTGGGGAAACGGCGAATAGATCGCCTTGCGCGACCCCAGGCCCATGTTGAACTCGTCGGGCCGCACCACCGGGCAAACCTTAGCACAGTCACCGCAGGCCGTGCAGCTGGTCTCATCGACGTAGCGGGCCTTCTTGATGATTTTCACTTTGAAGTTGCCGACATATCCCTTCACATCGACCACTTCACTCAACGTCAACAACTTTATCCGTGGATGCCGACCGGCATCCGTCATCTTAGGACCTAAGATTCAAATCGAACAGTCCATGGTCGGAAAAGTTTTATCGATCTGGGCCATGATGCCGCCGATGGAGGCATTCTTCTCCACCAGGGTGACATCATAGCCGCTGTCGGCCAGATCGAGCGCTGCCTGGATGCCGGCGATGCCGCCGCCGATCACCAGGGTCTTCTGGGTGAGCGGCAGGGTGTCCTCGTACAGGGGTTCGAGCTGGCGGACACGCGCAATCGCCATATTGACGAGGGTTTCGGCCTTGGCGGTGGCGTTGTCGCGGTCATTCATGTGGACCCAACTGCACTGCTCGCGCAGGTTGGCCATGTCGACCATGTAGGGGTTGACGCCGGCTGCTTCAGCCATCTTCTTGAAGGTGGGCTCGTGCAGGCGGGGCGAACAGGAGGCGATCACCAACCGATCGAGGCCGTTGTCGATGATGTCCTGTTTGATCGCCTGTTGCCCCGGTTCGGAGCAGGCGTAGACAATATCCTTCGAGATAATCACGCCGTCGACTTCGGCTATATCCTGGGCGATCTTGGTGCAATCCACCGACTGGGCGATGTTGAGGCCGCAATGGCAGACATAGACGCCGATGCGTGCATCTTGTTCGACGGGTTTGGCTGGAGGGGTTTTTGACATATCTGTTCTCCGGTACTAGCTGGTTCGCTGGTTAGTCTATTCGTCTAATGAGTCTGTTCGTCTGTTAGTCTGTAGCGTGCAGGTTTTTCACGTGAAGCGCGCTGTTGAGCTAACAGACTATCCACCTAAAGGCTATCTACCTGCTCTCATTCCCATCGGATGGTCCGGGCGATGAGGCTGGTCAGGTCCATCAACTCCATCTGCAACTGTTCGCGCCGGAACGGGTCCTCCATGGCGCAGGTGAGATGCAACTGGCATTTCGGACAGGCCGTCACCAGCAGGTCGGAGCCGGTGGCATGCGCCTGCTCCAGCCGCTTGACCTGCATGGCCTTGCTGTAGCTGTCGCAGCCGGTCCAGGCGCAGTTGCCGCAGCAGATCCCCGCCTTGCCCGATTCCTTCATCTCGACGAACTGCTTGGGTTTGAGTCGTTTGAGCAATTTGCGCGGCAGATCGATCCTGCCTTCCAACCGGCCGAGGCGGCAGGAATCCTGGAAGGTGATGGCCTGGTCGAACGGTTCGAAGCCCACCGCGCCCTTATCGAGCTGCTCCTCAAGAAAATCGTAGAGATGGACGACCTTGAACCGCGGCTCCAAGCCCTGCTCGGTATAGGTGGTGTGCAGGGTCATGTAGCATTCCGGACAGGTGGTGATCACGGTCTCGATGCCCAATTGGTTAAGCTTGTCGACATTGAGGCTGGCCAGCCGCTGAAAATTCTCCTTGTCGCCGGACCAGAGCAGGTCGTGGCCGCAGCAGCGTTCGTCGGTCAGCAACCGGGGGGCAACATCGAAGAAATTAAGGAGCCGCAGGCTGTCGATGAGGATCCGGTTGGTTTGGATCGTGTTGTGTTTGCTGAAAAAAATGTCGTAGTAGGGGGCACAGCCACCGAAGAACAGGGTGGTGCTCTCCGGGTCGATGCGGATCTCCTCGGGCAGGCCGGTCCAACGCTTGGGAGTAATCGCCGTCGAAGACATGGATCGCATCAGGGAGTGGAAAAAGCCGCCATGGACCTCTTGCCCCGGCAAGGCGGTGCGGCGGTAGAGGTGGCGAAGATCCTTGATGAAGGCTGGAAAATTGACCGCCGACGGACAACGCTCGTAACAAAGGCCGCAGGTCAGGCAGGACCAGGCATTTTCCTGGACACCGGGGGTATGGATGCCACCGGTGATCACCGCCGAGGCAATGGCCCGCGGTGAAAAGGATTTGCCGATCAACGCCAGCGGACAGGCCGAGGAGCATTTACCGCAGTCCTGGCAGGCATAAATGTCGTGGGTGGCCACCAACTGCCGCAACTCCTGCTGGCGCTCATCGAAACCGGCGGTCGGCATGATCGGTGCCGCCTCAATCCCAGCCGGGCCGAGCCCGTTGATTTCGGTGGCAAAACTCTGGAGGAAACGCAGCATGTCCTCAGACTGCTCCGGCAAAAATGCGGCAAAACGCAGCCGCTCCCGCCCCAGTCCCATGATATCGAGGATGCGCTGCACATCGTCGGTATTGCGCAGCGAGGTGGCGGTGCCGGAGCCGTACCGGCAGGTGCCCGGTTCGCACCCGACCAGAGCAACACCGTCGGCGCCCTGGGCAAAGGCTTTGAGGAGCATGGCGCGATCGATGCGGCCGGCGCAGGGGACGCGGACCATGCGGATTTCGTCTGGAATGGGACGTCGTTCATCCTGGAGGGTGAGAAAGGCGGCATGCGCCCCCCAGTTGCAGAGAAAGAGGAGTATATTCAATGGATGGCCGTTGGTATGATTATTCATGGACACTCTCCCGTGCCAGCAGTTCCTCGAGGGCCTGCTCAAGGAAGGCCCTGTTACGGTAGGGACTGTCGGCGGCACCGGTCGGGCAGACCGAGATGCAGTTGCCGCACCCCTTGCACAGGGCCTCGTCAACATGGGCATGCCAGCCACCAACTTCATTGGGCTGCAACGTGACCGCATGATAGAGACAGGCCGTGGTGCAGCGGCCGCAGCCTCGGCAGAGCTTTTCGTCAATGGCCGCGGTCAGCCCCTTGGACTGCCGGGGACCGCGGGGCATGGCCGCCGCCACCATCACCGCCGCCGCTGTCCCCTTCTTCAGCTTGGAGACATTGATATCCGGCGGTTCGGCCAGGAAGAGACCGGGGACCGAAGTGGCGCAGGGATAGGCAAAGGGAATATTGGTGGTGCCATATTCCTGGACCACCGGTTCCACCGTGGCGCTGGCCAACCCTTCCTGATGGGTATAGGCAATGCGGCGCCGGGCCTTTTCGCCCAGGATGACCGTACCGGCCCGCACCACCTGCTGGTGACCGTCGGCCTCGACCAGGATCTGGAAATCGCCGATGGTTCCCTTGATGCCCTTGACGTGCCAGTCCGGAAAATTGTGGATGTTGGCATGTTCCACCATGTCCTTGAGGGGCTGCTCGGCGGTGCCGAAGCGGAACACCTCGTGGCCGGTATCGGCCAGGGTCAGGGCGCTGGTCATGGTGGCCTGGGAATTGCCGATGACCGCGGCGGCGAAGTTGTAATTGCGGTCCACCGCCAACAGCGGCTTCAGGGTCAGGGTCCGCTTGATCGACCGGCGGAGTAACCCCTTGAACCGTTCCAGGGCCAGGGCCGGATTAGCCTCCACCAGCCTCAGGGTTTCGCCGCGCAGGTTGCAGGTCTCGACCATGGAGCGGCTGATGCCGGTGCCGTGGAAGAGGTTGTTCTTCAGCCGGCTGCGCTGATCGGTGCAGGCGCTGCAGACGAAATTGAGCGGGCAACAGACGCAGGAGGCCAACACGAGCCGGGTGATGGCCTTCTCCCGCACCGCCCGGACAATGGCCGAGGACCCCTCCTTGACGCAGGCCGAGGTCAGCATCTCGGTATGGACGATGGCCGGGTTGTCGTCGGCCAACCGGTCGAGATGGGTGCTCATGCCCTCCAGCCAGCCAAGGCTGTCGTTGCAGCGGCAGACAAAGACACCGATGCGGATCTCCGGCGACAAACCGGGATCGGGCATGGACACAGTACGGCCAAACCCCTTGATCTTGCTTGAGGTCCCGCCCAGCAGCAGCAGGGCCCGGGCAGCGGCGTCAAAGCCGCGCACGATCATGTCGTTGACATCCGAACGGGCCGCCTTGGGCCCATAGGCGCGGATGATGTCGTCGCCCTTGATGTTGGGGGCAATGGCGGGATCGGCGACGATCACCGCACCGCACTGCTCGACGATTTCCTCCTTCTCCTGGAAGTGGTCGATGGCCTTCAGCGCCCCGCAGGCGGCCACGCACTGCAAACATTCGGAACAGACACCGCACTGGAGGCAACGGCTGGCCTCCAATCGCACCTGATCGCCGTCGAAGCCCAGGGCGACCTCCCGGAAGTCGAGTTTGCGTTCGGCGGCGGCAAGCTCGGGCATCGCGGTGCGCGCACAGGCAGGCAAGTCAGCCGGGATAGTCCGGAAATCCTTGTCCTCCGGCCGGGAGATTGCTCCCTCCTCACGGCTTGAGGTGCACTCGAAGTGGATGGAACGGGCTGCCTTGCGACCGGTGGCCATGGCTTTAACCACCGAGGACGGACCGGATACGGTGTCGCCGGCGGCATAGACTCCTGCCATGGTGGTGTGCAGGTCCTGGTCGGTCTCGATGAAACCGCGCTCGCTGACCGCGATTCGGCCGCCGAAGCTGTCGCGGCTGAAGCCGCCCACCTGGCCGATGGCGACAAAGGCACGGTCAAAGGCCAGGGTAAACGACTGCTGCCCTTCGGCAACCACCGGCCAGGCGATGCCTCGACCATCCGGTTGGCCGAGTCGGGTGCGCATACATTCCAGATGGGTGAAGCGGCCGTTCTCGCCCCGGAAGGCCACAACCTGGGTGGCGTCGATGAGGGTGACGCCCTCCTCGGCCGCCTCTCGCACCTCGTCCGGGTCGGCGGGGATGTGGTCGGCGCCGAACCATGAAACGATGCTTACCTCGGCCCCCATGCGGGCCAGGGTTCGAGCCAGGTCAAAGGCGGAGTTGCCATCGCCGATCACCGCCACCCGGCCGCTCAGACTGGTCAGGTTATCCCACTGGCGCCGGGCCAGGAAGGCCAGACACCCCTCGACACCCTCCAGATTCTCACCCTCGATGCCCATCTTGCGATCATGCCAAGTCCCGGTGGCCAGGAGCACACCGTTGTATTCGCTGGCCAGCGCATCGAGTCCGGAGGCCAGATCGATCGTCTGGTTGGTCACGAACCGGACCCCCATCCGTTCGATCAGCCGAATCTCGCGGTCGAGAATCGGCCGGGGCAGGCGATGGGCGCCGATGCCGTAACGAAGCAAGCCGCCGACCTCGGCCTCCTTTTCGAACACGGTGACCCCATATCCCTTGCGGGCCAGATCGGCGGCGGCGGCGATGCCCGCCGGGCCGGAACCGATGATGGCGATCTTCTCGGATCGCGTCGGCTCGACCCGGTCGGCGAGTGCCTGCCCGGCCGTTTCCTGCCTGGCAGCGTCGGCGCCCTCATAATCGGCTAGAAACCGTTTGATGGACCGAATGGCCACCGGATCGTCGACCCCGCCCCGCCGGCAGGCCTCCTCACAGGGATGGGTACAGATTCGGCCGCAGATGCCGGGCAGGACGTTGTCGCGACGGATCAGGGCCAGGGCCTCCTCGTAGCGCCCCTGGGCGGCGAGGGCGATGTAGCCCTGGGCATTGACGCCCAGTGGGCAGTTTTCCTGACAGAGCGGCTGTTTGCGTTTATCGATGAAGGGCCGGCCGGGCAAACTGGTACGGGCGTGATAGCGCAGGGCGCGGCCGTTGTCGGGGTGGTCCACCGGACACACCGCCACGCATTTGCCGCACAGGGCGCATCGATCCGGATCGATGAAGGTCTGCTCCTGATCGATGCGGACGCTGAACCCTTGCGAGGTGTGCTTGATCGAGGAGATCCGCGCCGGCAGCAGGGTACGGATGGCGCTGTTGCGCATGATCCTGATCAGGCCGGGCCGGTGGGCGAAATTGAAGGCCAGCCCCGAAGGCAGCCGATACTCCTCGCCGGCCAGTTTGCGGTCCAGATCGGGATCGCCATCGACCAGGGTGACCGGAATGCCCAGTTCGCCCAGCTTGTTGGTGGCGGCGATCCCCTCCGGCGTGGCGCCGGCGACGATCACCCTGTAGAGGCGTTCTTTCTGTCGTTTCATTGCACCACGGCTCCCGTCCGGCCGGCGGCCCGTTTTTCCCGCCCCTTGAGGGTGGACAGGCC
>JAUWAH010000404.1 GCA_030602145.1 Desulfobulbus sp. | reverse complement strand
TGTAGACCACCTCGCCGGAGGTGGTGAAGGCCTGGGTGGCCGGCAGGGGTCCGAAGTCGGGTTGAACAGGGGCCGAAAAACGATCGGGCAGGGCCCGGACCACCGTCTCTCCGAGGTCCTGGAAGCGACGGATGTCCCGATCCTCGGCGGTGATCGCCACGATCAACCCCTGACGGCGGAACAGCAGGTCGCGGAGCCGCCCCAGGGCCTCGTGCAGCTTGGCCTCCTCCTCCGGATAGCGACCGGCCAGATGCTTGAGGTGCAGGTAGGCACGGACGCCGTGTACCGCCTCGTTGTACTGACCGGCGCGGCTGAGATGGGAAAAGGCTCTGGTGGAGGCCAGGGAATAGCCCTCGCTCTGCGCCGAATGCTCGGCCCAAGCGAATTCGCGGTGGACGATTTCCTCGATGTGATGGCTGTCGGAGAAGTCAATATCGGTCAGCACCTCGGTCAGCAGGGCCAGGGCCTGCTCCAGGTAGGAGGAGAGCGCCTTGATGTGCAGCCAGAGGATCGGCCTGACCGATGTGCGGTCGTCGGCGCGCACATAGACTTGGAACGAGTGGGAGAAATCGCCCGTGCACAGGTTGATGGCCTTGGCGAACTGCATGTAGTCCATCCTGGTGGTGCCGATCTCGGTGACGATGGTGGCGAACAGGTCGAGGTAGGGGAGCAGGTCGGCGGGAAGAGCCGAACAGTCAAGGCCGAAATCGAGATAGCAGATGCCGTTGGTCTCCAGTTCGCTGACCAGCAACTCCGTCGACGAACCGAGGAGTTCCGGCCGGATGGCGTGGAAGGGCGGGCGGGGATCGAGATCGTCCAGGGCGAGCCGGGGCAGGCGACGCAGTTCTTCGGCCGAGTTGGGGGTCGCCTGCAGGGACATCAGTTCCCGGGTCCGTTCGACCAGCCGAAGGCGGCCGTCCTCGTCCAGCGATCGGGCAAAGGTCGCCAGCCGCTCTTGCTCATCGCGCAGCGTCTGCGCCATCTTGTCCGGATCGGGGGCCAGGGTAACGGCGACCGTGGCCGGGTTGTCCAATAGGTGGGTGCGGATCAACTGCTCGAACAATCCGTGCTCGGTGGCCTCTCGGCGGATCTCGGCCAGGAGGGCGTCGATCTGCAGGGCGTCGAAGGGCGGCATGCCGTGCTTGAGGGCGGGCAGGGCCTTGTGGATCAGGTCCAGGCCGCGTTGGGCCTTGTTCATCTCTTCCCGCACCGTGAACTCGTACTTGTTCAGTTCGGAGAGCACCAGATCGCGGTCCAGCCCCTGATCGACCATGCGGGTGAGGGTGGCCTTGTAGAGGGCGAGGAAATGATCCCGTTTGTCCGGATCGGTGCCGACCAGATAGGTGATCATCAGGGTCTTGAAGGTCGAGTTGGTCAGGAACAGGCCACCGAAGTCCTTGCACAGGGAGGCGTTGAGGATCGCCTTTTTCAGCGGCGAGCCGTCGGAGTTGAATAGAATATTGGCGATGATCTGGAAGGCGGCGTTGAGTTTGCGGTCATGGACCGTGCCCACGGCCGAGCTGATGGCCAGAAAGGTCTTCTGCCCGGTCGGACTGCCCGGCTGGACCGGATAGGTGTCGGCGATGAACAGCGGCGCGTCGATGTCCCGGCCGGGCTTGATCCGGGCTTTGTCCACCGGCGCGTCGAACCGGCTGAGGAACCGTTCCTGGACAAAGGCCAGCTCCTCTTCGATGGGGGCATCGCCATAAAAGAACAGGGTGCAGTTCGAGGGGTGATAATGGGAGCGGTGGAACTCGACGAACTGCTCGTAGCTGAGGTCCGGGATGCGGCGGGGATCGCCGCCGGATTCGTGGGCATAGGTGGATTCGGGCATCAGCCCCCGGTAAGTGTGGTGGAACAGGGCGCGGATGGGGTCGGAATAGGCGCCCTTCATCTCGTTGAGCACTACGCCCATGAACTGCACCTCGTCCTCCGGATTCTCCAGGTGGTAATGCCAGCCCTCCTGCTCGAAGGTGGAGGGATGGAGGAGCGGGTTGAAGACGACGTCGCAGTAGACGTCCATGATGTTGAAATATTCCTTGATGTTACGGGTTGCAAACGGGTACCAGGTGGTATCGGCGCCGGTCATGGCGTTGAGAAAGGTCATCAGCCCGCCCTTGTGGATCTCGCCGAACACATCCCTGACCGGATAGTTGTGCGAGCCCATCAGGACGGAGTGTTCGAGGATATGGGCCACGCCGGTGGAATCCTCGGGCACGGTCATGAAGGAGACGCAGAAGGTCTTGTTGCTGTCCCGGTTCTTGATCGCCAGGGCCTGGCAACCGAGGACCTGGTGGGTGAAGAGCAAGGCGGTGGAGTTGATTTCGGGGATGTCCTGCCGCTGGTCCAGTATGAAACCGTGGATGGTCGAGCCGATGGCGAGTGAAGTCATGGTATGCTGTGATCAGAAGGTTTTATGGGAATCCAAAAGGATGGTGACCGGTCCGGAATTTGTCAAGGTGACCTCCATCATGGCCTGAAAAACGCCGGCCTGGACATCGATGGCCCGTTGGCGGCAGAGATCGAGGAACCGATCGTAGAGCAGCTTGGCCTGCGCCGGTGGCGCCGCCTCGTTCCAGGAGGGGCGGCGACCCTTGCGGCAGTCGCCCTGGAGTGTGAACTGGGAGACCACCAACAGGCCGCCGCCGACTTCGGCCAGCGACCGGTTCATCATGCTCCGGTCATCGTCGAAGATGCGGAGGTGGTGGACCTTGTCGACCATCCAGGTCAGGTCCTTGTCGGTGTCGTCGCGGTGGACGCCCAACAGGACCACCAACCCCCGGCCGATGGCGCCGGTGATCCGGCCATCGACCTCGACCCGGGCGTTGCCGACCCGTTGCACCACCGCCCTCATGGCAGGGTCTCCGGGGGCAGCGGGCAAAGGGAGCCGGTCAGGTACTGCACGATCGCCGTGGCCGCCAGGGCTGCGGTTTCGCCGCGCATGATCAGGGGGCCCAGGGAAAAGGTGGTGCAGTGCCACCGGTGCAGGACCTGGAGGTCGTCCTCATCGAGGCCGCCCTCCGGGCCGAGGAACAGGCAGATCGGGCCGGGCCGATGGGCCAGATCGGTTGGCAGGGATGCGCGCCGCTCCTCCTCCCAGGCGACAAGTCGATGGACAAAGGGAGCAAAATC
>JAUWAH010000333.1 GCA_030602145.1 Desulfobulbus sp. | reverse complement strand
CCGTCCAGGGGCCTCCGATCGAGATTTCGCTGGATCGCGAACGGCACAAAACCGGTGACATCTGGCATATCCTGCTCTGTGACGCGCCCGCCGACCTGCGCTATGGCTACCGGATCGACGGACTGCACGACCCCCATGGTTCCGGCCATTTTTTCGACTCCAGCCAAGTCCTTCTCGACCCTTACGCCAAGGAGATCCAGTCGCCGGACTGGGGCCGGCCGCGAACCTGCCTCGGCACCGAACCCTGTTGCCTGCTGGATCAGCACAGCTACGACTGGGAGGGCGACCGACCGCTCAACATCCCCCTGAAGGATTCGATCATCTACGAGTTGCATGTGCGCGGCTTCACCCGGCATCCCTCATCCCGGGCACGCCACCCCGGCACTTTCAAGGGGATCACCGAGATGATCCCCTATCTCAAGCGGCTGGGCATCACGGCGGTGGAACTGATGCCGGTGACCGAATTCAACGAGAACGAACCGACTTTCATCAATCCGCAGACCGGCGAGCGGCTGAAGAATTACTGGGGCTACAGCCCGCTCTCCTTCTTTGCGCCCAAATGCAGCTACAGCAGCGACCTCGAAGCACCGCTCACCGAGTTTCGCGACATGGTCAAGGCCCTGCATCATGCGGGCATCGAGGTGATCCTCGACATCGTCTACAACCATACCGCAGAGGGCGGCAGCGACGGGCCGACCACCAGCTTCCGCGGCATCGACAACACCATCTACTACCTGCTCGATCCCTGGACCAGGGCCTACCTCAATTTCTCCGGCTGCGGCAATACCTGCAACTGCAACCATCCCATCGTCCGCAACCTGATCATGGATGCCCTGCGCTGGTGGGTGATCGACATGCACGTCGACGGCTTCCGCTTCGACCTGGCCTCCATTCTCGGGCGCGACCCCGGCGGCCAGGTGCTGGCCAACCCGCCGGTGGTGGAGATGATCGCCGAGGACCCGGTGCTCGCCGACACCAAGATCATCGCCGAGGCCTGGGATGCGGCCGGTCTCTACCAGGTGGGCCACTTCTCCCCTCATCACCGCTGGGCCGAATGGAACGGCCGATTCCGGGACGACGTCCGAGCCTTCATGTGCGGCCATCCCGGCATGGTGCCGGCCCTGGCCACCCGCATCGCCGGCAGTTCCGACCTCTACCAGCGCCACAACCGGAGACCCTGCAATTCGATCAACTTCATCACCAGCCACGATGGCTTCACCCTCGCCGATCTGGTCAGCTACAACGACAAGCACAACCTGATCAACGGCGAGGACAACCGCGACGGCGACAACCATAATCTGAGCTGGAACAGCGGCATCGAGGGGCCGACCGGCGATAAACGCGTCCTGGCGTTGCGCACCCGGCGCCTGCGGACCATGGCGACGATCCTCTTGCTCTCCCAGGGGGTGCCGATGCTGGTGGCCGGCGACGAGTTCGGCCGCAGCCAGCACGGCAACAACAATGCCTGGTGCCAGGACAACGAAACCAGCTGGCTCGACTGGACCCTGGCGGAAAAAAACAAGAACCAACTCCGTTTTTTCCGCAAACTCATCCGGCTGCGCCGCGCACATCACGTCTTTCGCCGCGAGGATTTCTTCGAGTTCGGTACCTGTGGACCGGATGACACGGGCTGCTCGCTGGAAATCCACTGGCAGGGGCTCAGTCCCGGCGAGCAGGACTGGTCGCACGATTGCCGCACACTGGCCTTTGTGCTCAACGGCGGCATGCTCGATCCGCCGGACGACGATTTTTTCGTCATGCTCAACGGCAGTGCCACCGAGCCGGCCCGCTTCACCATCCCAGAGCCCCCCAGACACCGAAACTGGAAACGGATCATCGACACCGGCCGAGCCGCCCCCCAGGACTTCGTTGACCCGGACCGGGCCGATACGGTAGAGTGCGGCCACACCGTATCCCTCCCTGCCATGGGCTGCGTGGTTCTGCAATCGCAACCAATGAGGTAACACCATGATCAAACTGCTCATGCTTGGCGATTCCCTGGTGGAGTGGGGAAATTGGTCCAGGCACCTGACCGACGTGGCCGTGATCAACCGGGGCATTGCCGGCGAAATGACCGAGGAGCTGTCCGCCCGCCTGATGGACGAGATAGAGGACTATCCCGATCCCGATGCGGTGCTCGTTCAATCCGGCACCAACAATCTGCTGATGGGCTATATGTTCTTCCCGGCTATCTTCACCACCATGATGCAGCGGCTGCGACTGTGCTACCCGAACATCCCGCTGATCCTCTGTTCGCTGACACCGATGCCGGCCGCGCCCATCCAGGATATCGAGCAGATCAACCGGGAACTGGCCCAGGTGGCCGCATCCCTTGACAACTGCGTCTTCCTCGATCTGGTCGGCCCTTTCAATGAACAATGCCTGCCCATCACCAAGCCGGCCTTCCTTGGCGATCAGGTCCATCTCAGCACCAGGGGATACCAGGTTTGGGCCGGGGAGATCCATCGCTGCTTAAGCCGCCTGTTCCCCGACTTCGGCATCCGTTGACAGACCACCGGCCAATCATTATGTAACTACTGGATTGCCGGCCTTCGCCTGTCCGTGCCCCTTCCGGGTGCGGCCACCCCACCGGAACGTTCTTCTATCAGGAGATACCCTTATGGTTTCATTTCGAAAAACGCTCATTCACACCGCCCTTTCCCTCACCCTGATCGCCCCAGCCCTGGCACTGGCCCAGGACAAGGCCGCCGAATCGTCCAAACCGGCCGCTGTTGAAGCCGCCCTGGACGGGGTCGTCCTCCAGGGAACTATCCTGGAAACCATGAACAGCAACGGCTACACTTATCTGCTGCTTGATGCCGCCCAAGGCAAGATCTGGGTGGCCATCCCCGAAACCCAGGTCAAGACCGGCCAGACGGTGACCGCCTCGCCGGGCATGACCATGTTCAATTTCACCTCCAAGACCATCAACCGTACCTTCGACCGCATCGTTTTCTCTCCCGGATTGGACAAAAGCGGCGCGGGGTCTGCACAACCGGCTGCCGAGACCAAACCGGCCAAGGAGGGCTCAGGATTCGATGCGGCCCTGCAGGCGGAGGGCGCCGCCGCCAAATCCGGCATGCCGGGTGGCGCAGAGGTACCCGGCCTTGGAACCTCCAGCGGCAGCGTCGGAGCCATCGTGCCGTCGGCCCAGGTGAACGTCAACAAGGCCACCGGCCCGAACAGCTTTTCGGTGGGCGAATGTTTCGAGCAGGGCAAGGAACTCAACGGCAAAACCGTCCGCGTCCGTGGCAAGGTGATGAAAATTTCCCGGCAAATCATGGGCAAGAACTGGCTGCACATCCAGGACGGCACCGGCAATCCTCTGAAGAATCAGCATGACCTCGTGGTCACCACCGCTGCGGAAGCCGCTGAAGGGGCCGTAGTCACCATCGAGGGCACCCTCGCCGCCGGGCGGGATTTCGGTGCCGGGTACAGCTATGAGGTCATCGTTGAAGATGCCGCCATCATCGAACAGTAGCCGCGCCCGCAGGTCGCCGATGACCGTCGGCCGGCCTGCACCGGGCTGCTCGTGCGGCGCACCGCTGGGCGATTCATGAAAACACGCGGATCAGTCAGATTTCACCCCGCCGAGATCGGTTTCGATTTCGACGGGGTCATTGCCGACACGGTCGAGGCCTTCATCCGCATCGCTTGTGAGCAGTATAGCCACTGCGACATCCGGCCGGAGGATATCACCTGTTTTTCGGTGGAGGACTGCCTGGATATGGACGGGGGATTGGTCGAATCGATCTTTCTCCAGATCCTGCGCGACTCGGTGGGCACCGGCCTGTTGCCCATGCCCGGTGCGGTCGAAGTGCTGGCCGAAATGAGCGGCCGGACCGAGGTGACCATCGTCACTGCCCGGCCCGAGGCCGAACCGGTCCACGACTGGCTGCAGGCCATCTTCCCCGATCCGGTCTGG
>JAUWAH010000364.1 GCA_030602145.1 Desulfobulbus sp. | reverse complement strand
GAGGCGATCCGTAAACATGGCGTGTTCCGGGGTTCGTTCATGGCGATCTGGCGTATAGCACGCTGCCATCCCTTCTCTCGGGGGGGGTATGATCCGGTCCGTTAATGTATCACGGCCGTTCACTATATTCCCATCACCACTCCTGTCAAAGCAGGAGATGCTATAGGTTTCTCTATGGATCTGCAAAGAGCTTTTCTTGCCGTTGTTCTATCGCTTTTTATCCTGATCGGCTTTCAGTACCTTTTCCCGCCGGCTGTGCCCCAGCAACCGTCCACCACTACGCCGGCCCAGCCTCCCGCTACGGCAGGAACCGGGCAGCCGTCCAGCCTTCCTGCGCCCGCCGCGGCCGCTGGCTCGACCCAGGCGCAGGCCATCCTTGATCCGGACGCCAGGGATATCACCATTGAGACGCCCCTTTATACCGCCGTCATCAAGGAGCAGGGAGGCGGCATTCAGCGCTTTGTACTCAAACAGTACCGCAACAAGATGGAGAAAGATTCCGGGCCGATGCAGTTGATTGCCGGCCACGGTCCCGGTAGCCTCCCTGTCCTTTTTTCCCTCGACAACGGCGCCGGAGCGGTTCTGCCGGTCTTCAAGAGCGACAAGCCCTCCGTCACCCTGAAAACCGAGGCTGAAACATCGACGCTGACCATGACCGCGACCCTGGCCGATGGCTTGAGGGTCGTGCGGACACTGACCTTCCGTGGCGACAGTTATCTCATCGGCGCCGACCACAAGGTCGAGAACACCTCCGATAAACCTATGCAGGTCTCTCCTGCGCTGAGTTTGCATAACGAACCCTTTGCCCAAGCTTCAGGGGTCAGCGAGTTTCTCTTTTCCGGTCCTGCTGCCTACGTCAACGGCGAGTTGGTGGAGACCAAGCCCAAAAAGCTGACCGAAGAGCCGGTGGTGCTGCAGGGCAGGGTGAGCTGGACCGGATTCGTCGACAGTTATTTCATGACCTCGGTCATTCCGGCCAACACCAATGCCATAACCGTGACCTTGAGCGGATCCGAGCAGCAGGTGCGGACGGTGATCTCCGAGGGAATCCAGACCATAGCCCCCCAAGAAACCAAATCCTTTGGATACGCACTCTACTTTGGTCCCAAGAAGTTGAAAATTCTCGAGGCAGCGGGCAGCGACCTGGAACATTCGGTTGATTACGGCTGGTTTGACATGCTGGGCAAACCGATGCTCTGGCTGCTCAATTTTTTCAATCAGTACGCCAACAACTATGGGGTCGCCATTATCCTGCTGACCATCCTGATCAAGCTGGCGTTCTGGCCGATTACCCAGAAAGGGATGAAGTCCATGAAAAACATGCAGAAACTTCAGCCCAAAATCGCTAAATTACGTGAGCGGTACAAGGGAGATCCCGCCAAGATGAATCAGGAGATGATGACCCTGTACAAAACCTACAAGGTCAATCCGCTGGGCGGCTGCCTGCCGATGCTGATCCAGATTCCCTTCTTCTTCGCCCTCTATCAGGTCCTGCTGGCCGCCATCGAACTGCGTCACGCTCCGTTCATGCTGTGGATCAACGATCTCTCCGCCCCGGATCGCTTGTGGATCGGTTTCGATATTCCCTATCTGCATGGCATTCCGATCCTGACTCTGCTGATGGGGGCCTCCATGTACATTCAGCAGAAGATGACACCGACCACCGCCGATCCCACCCAGGCGCGCATCATGCAATTCCTGCCGATCGTCTTCACCGTCATGTTCATCAACTTCGCTTCAGGTCTGGTCCTGTATTGGTTTGTCAACAACCTGCTTTCGATCTTGCAGCAGTATCTCATCAATCGGCAGACGAAGGCCTGATTCGGACGTGGAGAAGGTTTATCATGGCGAAAGGAAAAGATTTTTACGGCAAAGATATTGCCGAGGTTATCGATCAGGCGTGCAAGGCGCTCGGTGCCTCCCGGGAGGATTTGGATATCGAAGTCCTGGAAACCGGGTCGGCTGGTATTTTTGGTCTGTGCAAGAAGAAGGCGCATATCCGGGTGCAACGCAGAACTGTCACTCTGCTCGAGGAGGTCGAGGCAACTGCTCCACCAACGGTTCCCGTCGATCAGGAGCCGCCGGCCGCCACCGGTAGAGTTGAGGAGGCAGCGGCGCAGAGTCAACGACAGGCCGCCGAAGTCAACGAGCAATCTGCTGCCGAGATGGTGGTGGAGGAGGTGGAGCCTGAGATCGTGCCGGAGAAAAAACCAATCCGGAAAGAGGCCGTGGAGGAAGAACAGGAACTCGATGTTGAAGAGTTCGAAGAGGAGGAACAACTCCCCGTCGAACCTCCTTCCGCAGAGAACCTCGCCGCCATCCAGGCCGATCTGCACCGTTTGCTGAGTTTAATGGGGTTGCCCTCCGAGGTCCAGGTCGCTTTTGAAGAGCATACCGTCCAATGTACCATCACCGGTCCGCATGAAGCGGATATCGTAGGCCCCGAAGGCCGGACACTGGACAGCATCCAGTACCTGCTGCGCAAGATGGTGGCCAGGCATCTCCCGGATCGGGTCATGCTTGCCCTCAACGCCGGCGATTTCCGTGAACGCCGCACCGAGCAACTCAAGGATAGGGCGGTGGCGCTGGCCGAGCAGGTCAAGGCGGATGGCAAGACCCAAGCCATTCCGGCCCTGAATCCTTCCGAACGACGGGTGGTGCACATGGTCCTTCAGGGCGACAAGGCTGTCCGCAGTCGTTCGGTCGGCGAGGGACTGTTCAAGAAGGTATTGATTTACAAGCCCGGCAAGGGGCGCCGGCCAACGTCTAAAAAGAGGCGTGGAGGGCAGGGTGGCCGCTCCTCCGGCGACTGATACCATAGCCGCCGTTGCCACCCCGCCCGGCACCGGCGGGATCGGCATCATCAGGATTTCAGGCCCTGATGCCCTGCCGGTTCTCAGGCAGGTCTTTGTGCCGCACAAACCCCACCCGACCTTCACCAGCCATACCCTCTATTACGGCACGGTTCTTGACCGCGACCGCCAGGTCCTCGACGAGGTCCTGGCGGTGTATATGCGTGCTCCCCATACCTACACCCGTGAAGATGTGGTCGAGTTGCACTGCCACGGATCTTCTCTTGTCCTGCAAGCCATCCTGCGGAGCCTGTTTTGTATCGGTTGCCGACCGGCGGAACCGGGAGAGTTCAGCAAGTGGGCCTTTCTCGCCGGTCGCATTGACATGCCCCGCGCCGTAGCGGTGCTTGATCTGCTCCAGGCCCTATCCGATGCAGGTGCCCGTCTGGCAATCCATCAGCTCCAGGGCGGCCTTTTCGACAGCCTGGAGGCGATCCGACGGCAATTGATCGATTTCCTGGCTCTGTTGGAAGTGGCTATTGATTTTCCCGAAGATGATGTCGAGATATTTAACACCGGCGAGGCTGCCACCCGGCTTGAAACGGCGGTGATCGTGCCCCTGGAGCGGCTGATCGAACTGTCGGAACAGGGGAAAATTTTTCGCGAAGGGGTCCGGGTGGTCATTACCGGCCGTCCCAATGTGGGCAAGTCAAGTCTGCTCAACGTGCTTTTGCAGGAAGAACGGGCCTTGGTG
>JAUWAH010000031.1 GCA_030602145.1 Desulfobulbus sp. | reverse complement strand
GCAGCGATTGCAGCTTCCACGGGGACGACAGGCATTCGCGGCCGAGATGGTTTTCCGCCACCACCTCGCAGAAGCGGAGAAATTCCGCCATCAGCCGGGTGATGATCTTGTCCTTGTGCTGGATGATCCACAGTTGGCGGCTCATGTCGATGCCCTCGATGGGCAGAATCTTCAGCCACCCCTCTTCGGCCTCACGGCAGACGGTCAGCATGGACAGGCAGGCGGCACCGACCCCCGATTCCACCGCCTTCTTGATCGCCTCGGTATGGCCGGTCTTGGTGACCACTTTAAGCATCGAGGCGTGGCGACCAAGCTTTTTGGTGAAAATTTCGGCGGTTCCAGAGCCTTCCTCGCGCATCACCCAACTGGTTTCCTTCAGGTCGTCGGGAAAGTGGAAGGTGTCACGATCGGCCAGCTTGTGGGTGGAGCTGACGATGATCCCCAACTCGTCCTCGAACCAGGAAGTGGCCACCAGGGCGTCGACATTGATGTCCCCTTCGACGAAGCCAAGGTCAGCCTGACCACCGGCCACCAGCTTCTCCGCGCTCATGGTGTTGACCACCAGCATGTTGATATGGGCCTCGGGATGGAGCCGCATGAAGGCGCCGATCAGGTAGGGGAGGACATAGTTGCCGATGGTCGAACTGGCGACGATTTCCAGGACACCGGCCACCGTGTCCTGCTGTTCGGTGAGGATGGTCTCGATGTTGGCCACCTGGTGCAGAATGTTCTTGGCCAGCGGCAGAAGATAGCGTCCCCGGTCATTGAGGAGTAGGCTGCGGCCATGCCGATCGAACAGGGGACCGCCCAGCTGGTTTTCCAATTCACCCAGAGCCATGCTCACCGCCGACTGGGTCAGTAGCAGCTTTTTGCTGGCCCGGGTGACCTGCTGCGTCTCGGCGACGGCGATGAAAATTTCAAGTTGTCTGAAGGTGATGGCCATGGACGGTTGTGTATCAGTTCGACTGAACAATTCCATGATCGGAATTGAAATTGAACGCTAAACTAACACTTCGACAGAATTGGTCAATCACTTTTCAGCGATGGGCGGCAAAATTTCTGGCCATACGGGACAGTAGCAACACCGCAGGGAACTTGATTATTTACTGAATCGCCCTTCAGGATTATGCTTGACATCAGAGGCGCTTTTCAGTAGCGTGATAAGGTTTGTTGATAAAACGCATCAGTCAGATTGATGCCACCGCGTGGCCGTGGTGAGGAGGGAGGGATGGATCAAGGGACTATCACCAATATCATCTATGTCACGCTTTTTCTGATCGGCGCCCTGCTGTTCGGGATTGGGCCGATCATCATCGTCAATCTGCTCAGTCCTTCCTCCCATACCCGGCAGACCGCCGGCCGCACCGGCCAATTGATCGAATGCGGCATGGAGCCCATCGGCAGTGCCTGGATCCGCTTCGGGATCGTCTACTATCGGTATGCCCTTATCTTTCTGGCCTTCGACGTCGACGTGCTTTTTCTCTTTCCGGTGGCTGTCGCCTACAACAGCCCGGGGCTGGGACTACGGGATTTCTTCGAGATTCTGCTGTTTGTCGCCATTTTATCATTAGCCATCGTCTATGCCTGGCGTAAAGGAGTGTTTACGTGGGAGAAGAAAACGTACCGACTTCAATAGTGCAGTTCGCCCAGCTCGACAGACTGCTCAATCTCGGCCGGGCCAATTCGCTCTGGCCCATGACCTTCGGGCTGGCCTGCTGCGCCATTGAAATGATGTGCACCGGCGGTTCCCGATACGACATCTCCCGTTTCGGTGCCGAGGTGTTTCGACCTTCGCCCCGGCAGTCCGATGTCATGATCGTGGCCGGGACCATCAACAAGAAATTGGAGTTGGCGGTCAAGACCTTGTATGACCAGATGCCCGAACCCAAGTGGGTGATCGCCATGGGCAACTGCGCCATCAGCGGCGGGCCGTTCAAGGTGAAAGAAAATTATAACGTGGTTGAAGGAGCGGACAAGCTGTTTCCGGTCGACGTCTACATCCCGGGCTGTCCGCCGCGTCCCGAGGCCCTGCTCGAGGGCATCATGACGCTGGAGGAAAAGATCACCGGCAAACGCCGCTGGCCGCGGGTCCACCCGGGCTGAACCAAGGGGGCACGAGCATGGTCGTTGTGGAACAAACTCGGGTGGCACTGGGCACACTGTTTCCCGATTCCCATCCCACTGCTGTCTCGTCGGAAGAGGACAATCAAGGGACAGCCCCGCGTGAGGTCGGAATCCTGGTCACCGATCCTGCCAAACACGGGCATCATATCGATGTGCTCTGCCGTCCTGACCAGGTCGTGGCTGTGGCCCGGATCATGGATGGTGAGGGCTATTTTCTCGAATCGATTTCCGGGGTCGACTGGCCGGACAGGCAGCAATTCGAGATCATCTATGACTACAACCGCCTGGGCGGCGAGCATTGCCGGGTGATGGTCCGTACCCTGATGGACCGCAACCAGCCAGTGGTGCCGACCATCACCGAGGTCTTTCCTGCCGCCGACTGGCATGAGCGCGAGACCTTCGACTTCTACGGCATTCACTTCCAGGACCATCCCAACCTGATCCGCATTCTTCTCCCGGAGGATGCCGATTTTTATCCCCTCCGCAAGGACTATATGCCATGACCGTTCCTGTCTCCCCGCGGCATGACGAGACCTTTGTCCTCAATCTGGGGCCTCAGCATCCGGCTACCCATGGGGTGCTCCGGGTCAAGCTCACCATGGACGGCGAGTACATCGTCAAGGCCGAACCGGTGCTCGGTTATATCCACCGGATGCACGAGAAACTTGCCGAGGCCAGCACCTTTGCCCAGTTCATGCCCAATACCGCCCGCATGGACTATCTCCATGCCCTGGCCTTCAACCATGGCTGGGCCCTGGTGGTGGAAAAGGCCGCCGGCATCGAGGTGCCGGAGCGGGCCGAATACATCCGGGTGATCACCGTCGAACTCAACCGGATTGCCAGCCATCTGTTGTGGTGGGCGGCCTTCCTGCTCGACCTCGGCGGCTTCACCCCCTTGCTCTACGCCTTCGACGACCGGGAGAAGATCATCGATCTTCTGGAGCGGATCACCGGATCGCGGCTCACCTACTGTTACATGCGCTTCGGCGGCGTCTACAACGACATCGATGACGAGTTCATCAAAGGCACCCGCGACTTCATCAAGCGGCTCCGCGGCCGCATGCCCCGGCTGTACCATGATCTGGTGACCCACAACATCATCCTGATCAAACGGATCAAGGATATCGGCATCATCTCCGCCGAACAGTGTCGCCGCTACGGCGCCACCGGCCCGGTGGCCAGAGGTTCGGGCATCGACTACGATGTCCGCAAGCACGAACCCTACTCGGTGTACCCGGAGTTCGATTTCGACGTGCCGGTGTTCAACGAGGGCGATTCCATGGCCCGTTACATGGTGCGCATGCACGAGATGGAACAGTCGATGCGAATCATCGAGCAGGCCCTGGACAAGCTTCCCGAAGGTCCGGTGATGGCCAAAGTGCCCAAGGTGCTCAAGCCCGGGGCCGGCTATTACTACTCGGCGGTGGAAACGGCCCGTGGCTCGCTCGGCCACCGATTGGTCTGCAACGGCGACAAGAATCCCTACAAGCTCAAGCTGCGGTCGCCGACCTTCTCCAACCTGAGTCTCTACGGCGAGGTGGCCGAGGGCATGCTGCTGGCCGATGCCCTGGCCTTGATGGGCAGCCTGGATTTGGTCATCCCCGAAATCGACCGCTGATCGAGAGAGAAACGTATGGAAACAAGTATGTGGCACGCCCTGCTGTACCTGGTGGGGATCATGGCCTTCGCAGGTGTCAACGCCGCCTGGCTCGGCTGGTGCGAGCGCAAGGGCGCAGCCCGCATTCAGCGGCGCATCGGTCCCTGCGAGGCCGGGTTCGCCGGTCTGCTCCAACCGCTGGCCGACGGCCTCAAACTGCTCAGCAAGCAACTGCTGGTGCCCCAGGGGGTGGATGGTATCATTTTCCGGGTGGCGCCGGTTCTGGCGATGATCCCGGCCATTACCTCCATGGCGGTCATCCCGTTTTCGGAGAATATCGGTGCCCGGGCCATGGAACTCTCCGTGCTGCTGCTCTTTGCCCTGGCCTCGATCGCCATGATCGCCATCCTGCTCGGTGGCTGGGCCTCGGGCAACAAGTACGCCCTCATCTCCTCCGCCCGTGCGGTTTCCCAGAACCTGGCCTATGAGATTCCCATGCTGCTGACGGTGATCACCGTGGTGATGATCTCCGGGTCGATGAATCTTCGCGATATCGCCATCGACCAGCAGGGCGGCTTCTGGCACTGGAACATCTTCCGCCTGGAAAACGGTCATTTCCTGACCATGTGGATCTCGTTCATCATCTTCTTCATCTGTGCGATAGCCGAGACCAACCGGGCGCCGTTTGACATGGCCGAGGCCGAGAGCGAGCTGGTGGCCGGCTTCATGACCGAATACGGCTCCATGGGGTTCGGTCTGTTCATGATGGGCGAATATCTCAATATCGTGGTCGGCGCCTGTCTGACAGCCGTGCTCTTTCTCGGCGGCTGGGACTGCCCCTTTGGCCTGACCCCCGGCATCTGGTGGTTTCTGCTCAAGATCTACATCCTGATCTTCACCTTCATCTGGATTCGCTGGACCTACCCGCGAACCCAGATTTACCGGCTTCTCAACCTCTCCTGGAAAATACTGATTCCGTTTTCCCTGGCCAACCTCATGGTAACGGCAGCCCTGATCAAGGTGTTTTGAGCATGAGCGGGTATTGGACCGATATCGTCACCGGCGGAAAAAGTTTGGTGACCGGCCTGGCGATCACCGCGCGGGAGTTCTTCAAACCGGTGGTGACCGAGCAGTATCCCTGGGAGGTGCCGACCATGACACCGCTCTTCAGGGGACACATCGAACTGATCGGCAACGAGGAGACCGGCGCGCCCAACTGCGTGGTCTGCGGCATGTGCCAGCGAGCCTGTCCATCCGTCTGCATCAGTCTGGATGGCAAGAAGAACGAGGGCGGCAAAGGCAAGGTGCTGACCAGCTATATAATCGACTTCACCAAGTGCAGCCTGTGCGGCTCCTGCGTGGAGAGCTGCAACTTCAATGCCCTGCGATTTTCCAGGGAGTACAACCTGGCCAGTTTCGACAAGAATGACTTCATCATGGATCTCATCAAGAGGCTGGAGGAGCAGAATCGATGCACACGCTAGTCTGTCAGCCGGCTGACGCCCCGGCCCTTTTCTCCGCCGAGGGCCTGGTGGGGGTGGTCTTTCTGCTCACCGTGGCCCTGGTGGTGACCGGTGCCCTGATCGCGGTCAACGCCCGGCGGTTGGTTCGCGCCGTTTCCGGGCTGGCCATTTGCTTCACCGGCCTGGCCGGCGTCTATTATTTCCTGCTCAGCCCCTTCTTGGCCATGATGCAGATGCTCATCTATGTCGGGGCGGTTTCGATCCTGATCGCCTTTGGCATCATGATGGCCACGCCCGAGGAGCAGCAGGCCACCGGAATGCATTCCAAGGCAACCCTCGCCGGCCCGCTGGCCTTCAGCGTTGCCGCCCTGATCTTCGCCGCCCTGACCCTGCTCGGCCTGAAGACCGAATGGCAGGTCTTTCCCCGCCAGGGAACCTTTGATATCAAGGAGGTGGGCTTGTCGCTGTTGACCACCCACGGCCTTGTCTTCGAACTTATTTCCATCGTCCTGCTCCTGGCCATCATCGGCGCCTTGGTGCTTGCGCAGAAGGGGAGAAACTAACCGATGCAGCTCTTGAATCTCTATAACTGCCTGTCGACCTATCTGGTGATCGGCGCCCTGCTGTTCGCCTTCGGTGTCTACGGCATGGTGGTCCGTCGGACGGTGATCGGCATGCTGATCTCCGCCGAGTTCATCCTGGCCGCAGCCTCGACCAATTTCATGGCCTTCAACCGCTTTCTGGCCCCCGATCCGGCGATCGGACAGATCTTCACCCTGTTCATCATGGCCATCGCCGCCGCCGAGGCGGCCATCGCCATCAGTATCATGATCGCCGTCTACCGCAACTACAAGTCCATCGAGACCGACGATCTGGTCGATCTGCAAGGGTAAGCGGAGAAAAATGACCATGGATATCCTTGCCTCCACCGCCCAAGTCGTCGAGAATGCCAACCTGCTGCTGGCGGTGATCATTCCGCTGTTTGGCAGCCTGGTGGTCATGACCCTGAAGAACAACCCGAATCTGCGCGAATTCGTTTCCCTCAGCGCTTCGGTCCTGCTGTTCTGTATGGTCATCTCCTTCATCCCGGCCCTCAAGGCCGGCAACACCCTGGTCTATCCGATCTTTCAACTGCTGCCCGGATTGTCGATCACCCTCCGCGCCGACGGCTTTTCCATGATCTTCGCCCTGGTCGCCTCCTCGCTGTGGATGATCGCCGTCTTTTACTCCATGGGCTACATGCGGGCCCATGACGAACCCTGCCAGACCCGGTTCAACGCCTGCTTCGCCCTGGCCATCTTCGGCGCCATCGGCGTGGCGTTCTCCGACAACCTGCTGACCCTCTATCTCTTCTACGAGATTGTCTCGGTCTGCACCTATCCGCTGGTCGCCCATCACCAGGACGAGGAGTCCTACGAGGGAGCGCGAAAGTACATCGTCTACCTGACCGCCACCGCCAAGTTCTTCCTGCTGCCGGCCCTGATCCTCATCTATGTGCTGGCTGGCACCCTGGATTTTCCGCACACCATCAGCAGCGGCATCATCCCCGCCTCGGCCACCGACTGGGTGGTGACCATGCTCTACATCTTCTGCATCTTCGGCTTTGCCAAGAACGGCGTCATGCCGTTCCACCACTGGCTGCCCGGCGCCATGGTCGCCCCGACCCCGGTCTCGGCGCTGCTGCACGCGGTGGCGGTGGTCAAGGTTGGCGTGTTCTGCACCACCCGGACCATGCTCTACGTCTTCGGTGTCGACACCATGGACCGGCTCAACCTGGGCATCCCCACCGCCTATTTTGTCGGCTTCACCATCATCGTCGCCTCGATGATCGCCCTGTCCAAGGATAACCTCAAGGCCCGACTGGCTTATTCGACGGTCAGCCAACTGTCCTACATCATCCTCGGCGTGGCTCTCTTGACTCCGCACGCTATCGAGGGTGGCCTGATCAACATCGTCAACCACGCCTTTGCCAAGATCACCCTGTTCTTCTGCGCCGGCGCCATCTACATCGCGGCTCATAAAAAATACATCTCGGAAATGAGCGGCCTGGGTCGGACCATGCCCTTCACCTTCGGCGCCTTTGCCGTGGCCTCGCTTTCCATGATCGGCGCACCGCCGGTGGCCGGATTCGTTTCCAAATGGTACCTGCTGGTCGGTTCGATGGAGGCACACCAGGTCGGTATCCTGCTCATCCTCATTGCTTCGACGGTGCTCAATGTTGGCTACTTCGCACCGGTGACCTACAAGGCCTTTTTCGGTAAGCGCCCGGCCGGTCAGGCCGAAACCGGCATCAAGGAGGCGCCGCTCAGCATGTTGATTCCCCTCTTGATCGCGGTCACCCTCTCGGTGATCATCGGCATCTACCCCAACTTCATGATGCAATTCGTTCGGATGGTGACAGGATGACCGCTCTTATCGCCTCGTTGCAAGCCCGCATTAAAACCGTGGTCACGGTCTGTTCCGTGCTGCTGGCCGTGATCGCCGCCGGTTCGCTGCTCGTCGACACCAGCCATGCCCATAGCTGGGCTGAACAGCATGTGCCTTTTTTCTGGTCGCTGTTCGGATTTGGTGCCGCCGCGATCATCATCGGTGCAGCCCGCTGGTTTGGCCGGTCCGGCATCCAGGCCGAGGCCGATGTCTATGACCGCACCCTTTCCCTCTGCGAGGAAGAAGAATGACCTCCAGTTTTTTTCATCCCTCTGTGCTGCTCATTGCCGGCGCACTGATTCTCCCCTTTGTCCGGGGACCATTGCGCAAACCCTACCTGTTTCTCGTGCCACTCTCGGCGCTGTGCGTCGTGGCGATCAACGCCACCCTCAGCGGCAGCTTCGGCGAAGTTACCTTCCTCGACTGGCAACTCGTCTTCGGCCGGGTCGACAAGCTGGCCACCGTCTTTGCCCTGATCATGGCACTGATGGCGGTGATCGGCACCCTCTACGGTCTGCACGTCGACCGGGCCGGCGAGCACATGGCCGCCTGGTTCTATGCCGCCGGCTCCCTGGGCGTTATGTACAGCGGTGATTACTTAAGTCTCTTTCTCTTCTGGGAGATGATGGCCTTTGCCTCGGTCTTTCTGGTCTGGTTCCGGCGGGGCCCAAACTCGCTGGCGGTGGGCTATCGGTACCTGCTCGTCCACACCATCGGCGGCATCATTCTCCTGGCCGGCATCCTGCTCCGCTACCAGGCGGTGGGCAACATCACCTTCGACCTGATGGACGTCGCCCATCCCGAACTCTATACCTGGCTGATCATGATCGGCTTCGGCCTCAACGCCGCCATGGTGCCGCTCCATTCCTGGCTGCCCGAGGCCTATTCCGAGGCCTCCTTCAACGGCGCGGTGTTCCTCTGCGCCTTCACCACCAAGACCGCAGTCTACACCCTGGCCCGGTCCTGTGCCGGTATGGAGATCCTGGTGGTGCTCGGGGTGATCATGGCCCTGTACGGCGTCATCTATGCGGTAATGGAAAACGACATCCGCAAGCTTCTGGCCTGGTCGATCGTCTCCCAGGTGGGGTATATGGTCGCCGGTGTCGGCATTGGCACGGAAATGGCGATCAACGGCGCATCGGCCCACGCTGTTGCCCACATCCTCTATAAAAGCCTGCTGTTCATGGGTGCCGGTTCGGTGCTCTACATGACCGGCAAGACCAAGTTCACCGAACTGGGCGGGTTGTACGCCAAAATGCCGGCCACTTTTCTCTTTACCCTGATCGGCTGCCTGTCGATCTCCGCCGCCCCGTTCTTTGCCGCCTATGCCAGCAAGTCGATGATTATCAATGCCGGTTTCGACCAGCATCTCAACTGGGCTGCCTGGCTGCTGATGTTCGGCGCCACCGGTACCTTCATGTACAATGGCCTCAAGCTGCCCTACTTCCTCTTTTTCGGCCGCAACAACTGTGATGCGACCACCTGGAACAAGGCGGCGGACCCCTCCTGGAACATGCTGATCGCCATGACCCTGGGCGCCACCCTGTGCGTCCTGGTGGGCACGGCCCCCGGCTTGCTCTATGCCCTGCTGCCCTATGCGACCACCTATAGCCCGCACACCCTCTATCATCTGGTGGAAACCCTGCAACTGCTGGGATTCGCCGCCCTGGCCTTTTTTCTCCTCAAACGGTATGTGGAGCCGGTGGATCGCATCTGCCTGGATGTCGACTGGCTGTACCGTCAGGCCGGCTGCGGTTTCCTCTGGTTGGTCAGACGACCGCTGCAATGGGTTGACACCGCTTGGGGCGAGGCATACCGGGTGGTCGGGCTTGGTCCACTGATGACGGTGAGCCGTTTCTGGAGTTGGTTTGATTGGCATGCAATTGACGGCGTGGTGGACGGTATCGCCCGAGGCGTGCGGAGCCTGGGCGGCAGAGTGCGGACCCTGCAAAGCGGCCAGATCCAGGTCACCTTGTATTGTGCCTTCTCGCTTGCGGCCGTCGTCCTGATCACCTTCATCGTTTCTCAGTTGCTCTAAGGGGTAAGGGAATGGATCTGCTACTTATCAAAGAGGGGTTTCCCCTGCTCAGCTTTCTCATTTTCCTGCCCTTGGCCGGGGGGGTGGTGCTGCTCTTCTTCCACGGTGAACAATTCGCCCGGATTTGGGCGATGGTGGTCACCTCGCTGACCGCGGTCTGCTCGCTGCCACTGCTCATCGGCTTTGATCAGACCAGCACCAAGTATCAGTTCGCCGAGGTCTACGCCTGGATACCGCGGTTCCATATCAACTATATCGTCGGCATGGACGGCATCTCGATCCTCCTGGTCCTGCTCACCACCCTGATCATGCCGTTTTGCGTTCTTGCCTCCTGGAAATACATCCAAACCAGGGTGGCCCCCTTCATGTTCTGCCTGTTGGTGATGGAGACCTCGATGATCGGGGTCTTCGTCGCCCTGGATTTCGTCCTTTTCTACATCTTCTGGGAATTCATGCTCATTCCCATGTACCTGCTCATCGCCGTCTGGGGTGGGCCCCGCAAGGCCTACGCCTCCATAAAGTTTTTCCTCTATACCCTGGCCGGCTCGGTGCTCCTCCTGGTAGCGATCATCGCCCTCTATCTCAAGAGTGGTAGTTTTTTCATCCCCGAGATGATGTGGCAGCCCTATTCGATGACCTTCCAGGTCCTGGTCTTCCTCGCCTTTTTTCTGGCCTTTGCCATCAAGGTGCCGATGTTTCCCTTCCATACCTGGTTGCCGGCCGCCCATGTCGAGGCGCCGACCGCCGGTTCGGTCATCCTGGCCTCGGTGCTGTTGAAGATGGGCACCTACGGCATGCTGCGCTTCTGTCTGCCGATCACCCCGGACGCCACCATGCTCCTGGCCCAGCCGATCCTCTGGCTGTCCATCGCCGGCATCCTCTACGGCGGCTTCACGGCCCTGGCCCAGCAGGACATGAAAAAGCTGATCGCTTACTCCTCGGTGGGCCACATGGGGTTTGTCACCCTCGGCATCTTTGTCCTCAATACCCGCGGCGTCGAGGGGGCAATGCTGCAAATGATCAACCACGGGGTCACCACCGGCGCGCTTTTTCTCTGCGTAGGCATGATCTACGAGCGCACCCACAGCCGGGAATTGGCCCTGGCCAGCGGCGTGGGCAGGTACATGCCCTGGTTCGTCACCTTTCTCGCCTTTTTTTCGCTTTCATCCTTCGGCTTTCCGGGGACCAACTCGTTCATCGGTGAATTCCTGGTCCTGGCCGGAGCATTCGAGCATAACGTCATCCTGGGGCTGGCCGCCATCCCGGGCGCGGTTCTGGCCGCAGCTTATATGCTGCGCATGCTGCAAAAGGTGGTCTGGGGAGGGACCAATAATCCGGACCATTCCGCCCTGACCGATCTCGGGGTTAGGGAGATTGCTATCCTTGCCCCCTTCCTGCTCTTTGTATTCTGGATCGGCCTGGGCCCGCAACCCTTCATCGACCTGATGCACGCCTCGGTCAGCCAGCTTGTGGAGCAGGTGCACCACTGGCAACAGCACCAGCAGGTTGCGGCCGTGTGGTGGCGTTAACCCATGCAGAATCAACCGTTTTTTT
>JAUWAH010000400.1 GCA_030602145.1 Desulfobulbus sp. | reverse complement strand
CGCCTTCCTCCCCCTCGACCTGGCCGCTGTTTCCCATCTCCAGTCACTGCGGGCCGCCATGCAGCCCGGCGACCGGTTCGATCTGGTGGTTATGGATCCACCCTACCAGAAAAATCTGGCGCAACGGCTGCTGGCAATGGTAGAAGAAGCGGACATTCTCGCGACTGAGGGGCTGGTGGTGGTGGAAGAGCATCGCCACGTCGCGCTGCCCGAGTCGGTCGGCTCCCTTGTCCTCGCCGATCACCGCCGTTATGGAGAAACCGGGTTGTGGTTTTATGGACTGCAACCGGCACCAGGCCACACCCATGCATGACCCGCACCCGCTATTTCCCGCCGCCGACTGGGACCCGTCTCTGCGGATCGCCCTTTATCCGGGCACCTTCGATCCGATCACCAACGGCCACATCGACATCATCGAACGGGGCTTGACCCTGTTCGACCGGATCATCGTCACCATCGCCATCAATGTGCAGAAGGAACCGCTCTTTTCCCTCGAAGAACGGATTGCCATGATTGAGGCGTGCTTTAGTGGCAACCGGAGGATTACAGTGGGCTACACCGACGGCTTGATTGTCGACTATGCGCTTGGCAACAAGGCCCGCGCCATCATCCGCGGCCTGCGGGCCGTGTCCGATTTCGACTACGAATTTCAACTGGCATTGATGAACAGGCGGCTGGAACGCAGCGTGGAGACAGTCTTTCTGATGACTGCCTTCCGTTGGATCTACATCAGTTCGAGCAACATCAAGAACGCTGCCCGCTGCAGGGGCAAGATCACCGGTCTGGTGCCGGAGCATGTGGAGCGGGCCTTGCAGGAAAAGTTCGCCTGATGCACGCACCGCTGCATCATAAGGACAGGGGGACCGGACCGGACAGCGGCCGGCGGACCCTGCTGGTGCGCTGGCTCCAGGGATTGGCGGCGGCAGCGGCGGCGCTGTTTCTCTACCCGCTGCTTCGATTCAGCGGCCACCGCATTCCTCCAAAACCGCGGCTGGTGGAGGTTCCGGTTCCACTGCCCGCCAGCGGTGTTCATACCGATCACGACTTTCTGCTCTTTGCCCGGCCGGACGGGGATGTGCTGGCCGTCTCGCGGATCTGTACCCATCTGGGCTGCCGAGTTGGTTATCAGCAGGACAAGCAGTACATTGAATGTCCCTGTCACCAGAGCCGTTTCACCGCCGACGGCACCCGGATCGCCGGGCCGGCGGAGAAAAATCTGCCCACCTTCGAAGTCACCCGCAAAGAGGACGGCTCCGGCCGGGTGACCGCCTACGTTGTCCACCTCTGATGCTTGCCCGCCTGCGCCGAACACTCCTGGAAGCGCCGCTGCGCTGGCTGCTCGACCACCGCTGGGGCGGCGGATCGCTCATCAGCCTCTTTCTTTCCGTCCTGTCCGGAATTGTGGTCGCCCTCCAGTACGATTACACCTCGCCCTTCTATTCGACCAGCGCCATCGAACTGGTGGTACCCTACGGTTCTTTCTGGCGCGGGCTGCACTACTATTCCAGCCAGGCCTTCTTTCTGCTGCTGCTGGCCCACTTGGCAGCGGTGCTGTGGAAAAACGACACCACATTCAGCCGGTCCGCCTGGATTCGCCTCTGCGCCACCCTGCCCTGCGGCCTGCTGCTGCTGTTCACCGGCTATGTGCTCCGGGGCGATGCCACCGGCGAGGCGGCCGGCGCCATAGCCGAGCATATCTGCCTGAGCATTCCCCTGATCGGTCCGCAGATCAACAGCCTGTTCTTCGATATCGCCGCCAGCGGCATGCGCAAAGTATACGCCCATCACGTCATCGGCCTGGTGGTGCTGGGTGGCATGGCTGCCTGGCCCCATCTCCGCCGTTACACGGCCCGGTGGCGCAACCATCTGGTTCTGGCACTGCTCACCGTGCTGGTTGCCGCCGCCGTTCCCGTGCCGATGGAACCGTACCGCTTCGGCCTGCTGTTCATCGCCGGACCCTGGTTTTTTCTCGGCCTCCAGGAACTGCTTTTCTTTCTTTCCCCTTTTCTCGCTGGCGTCGTGATTCCCCTGCTGCCCCTGATCCTGCTCTTCTGGCTGCCGACCCAAGGCCGCACCCGTTCCTTCGGCCTCCTGGCCATAGGGATCTGGCTGCTGGCCTACTGCCTGTTCACTTGGCTGTGCATGCTGCGGATCTGAACATCCGCACCGCGACTCAATCGACCCGCAGCAGGCACAGCCGCTCAGGAGCCAGAAACCGGTCCAGCAGGGCCTCGCCGTTCAAGGCGCCGACTCCGGTTGTTGCCGCACCCACCACCTGGAGATAGACCGCCTCCAGCGCTGCACCGTAGCCCGCCAGGGTGTACCGCGTGCGCAGCACACGCCGATTCTCCGCGATCGCCCCCCGCAGTTCGGCCGGTTCAGGCAGGCAGCCCTGACCGAACTGAACGCCTCGATCCCGGAGGGCCACCAGCCTTGCGAGCACCGTTTCCTGCATCGATTCATCCAATCTGCCGAAATCGACCCGGTCTTCGACCACCCAGGCATTGACGACGCGCTCCACGTCACCCGGCCGCGGGCTGCGGCCATAGGCTTGCAGGGTGCGACGGAGCCCCTCGTGCGCCGCCTGTTCAATGCGACTTCGGCCAAGCCATTCCACTGGGACATCCAACCGCTCGTAGGTCCAGGGCAACTCAACCCCTTCCCCGCCGATGCGAGGCATGATCTCCGGCAGGTTGCGACCAAAGACCGGCACACCGAGAACCCAGGGCTCAAGGAAGGCCATGCCGAACCCCTCGGCCACGCTGGTGGTCACCGCCACATCGGCCCGGGCAAGCAGGTCGACGAAACCCGGCCCGCCCGGCTGGACCATTTCGAAGCGAACCGGCAGCCCCAAGTCCGCGGTTACCTGCCGCCAACGGTGGTATCGGGGCCATTCCACCGGGTTTTCCGGTCCGGAGGTTGTCCCGAACCAGGTCCCCTCGGGGGCCAGGGCGGACCAGAAGAGAAATTCACCCAAATTCTTGCGGCGAATGGCGCGGGTGGGATAGAGCCAGAGCGGATTGGCACTGCATGCCGGCACCGTTCGCTCCATGGCGGGCTGCCCCAAATCGACCGGGTTGAGCAGAAGGTGGAGGTGGTTGGTGTCCAAACCGCTCTCGCGCAGAAAGCGGTAATCGCGGCGATTGAGCACCGCATAGTGGACGTGATCC
>JAUWAH010000343.1 GCA_030602145.1 Desulfobulbus sp. | reverse complement strand
GAGATGGTGGACATGAAGTCGGCCACCCGCTCCTATGAAGCCAACACCACCATCATTAAATCGGCCAAGCGCATGGCGTTGAAAGCCCTCGATATCGGGAGATAATCCATGGAAGCGATCCAAAGCGTCACTTCATTGCCCATCCTGGAGCAACCGCAGACCTCGCCGCTTCGCCAAGCCGAGACCACCTTTGGCGACATCCTCACCGGCATGATCGGCCAAACCAGCAGCCTCCAGCAGCATGCCGACCAGGCCGTGCAGCAGGTGCATGCCGGCGGCGAGGCCAATCTGCACGATGCCATGATCGCCCTGGAGAAGGCGGATATCGCCCTGCGCTACACCGTTCAGGTTCGCAACAAGGCGATCGATGCCTACCAGGAAATCATGCGGATGCAGGTCTGACCACCGTGGCTGGCTCAAATTGGCCGGCCGCGACCTACAAGAACAGGTTGGTGAGGTTGGCACTCCGGCACGGCTCAACCCGCCGGAAACACAACATTGACGACAAGGTCGGCGACAACCGCATGGCCGTGACCGCCCCATCAAGATCAGCAGGGAAGCACCATGGCTGAACAAACGGAAACCCCCTCGAAATGGAAGAGCGGTTGGCAGGCGCTGGTGGCCACCATCGCCGCCTGGCCGCTGCCCCGAAAAATCGCCCTGGCTGCGGTGACCGCCCTCACCTTGGGGTTGTTCGCCTTCATCATCGTCCAGGCCCGGACCGCCGACTACCAGCTGCTCTACGGCAACCTGGCCGACTCCGATGCCTCCGCCGTCGTCGAATGGCTCAAGGGACAAAACATTCCCTACCACTTGGCCAACAACGGCCATAATGTCCTCATTCCTGCAAAGAACGTCCACGAATCGCGGCTGAGCCTCGCCTCGCTGGGCTTGCCCCAGGGCGGCGGCATCGGCTTTGAGATTTTTGACAAGCAGTCCTTCGCCCTCACGGATTTCGTCCAGAAGGTCAACTATTCCCGAGCGCTGCAGGGTGAACTGGCCCGCACCATCACCTCGCTGGGGCCGGTGGAGTCGGCGCGGGTCCATCTGGCCCTGCCGGAAAAACGACTGTTCAAGGATCAGCAAAAACCGGCCACCGCCTCGGTGATCATCAAGCTTGCCCCGGGAAAAAGACTGAGCGACAGCCAGGTCGAGGGCGTGGTCCATCTGCTCTCCAGCTCCATCGAAGGACTGGATCCATCGCGGGTCACGGTGATCGACCAAAATGGCAACGTCCTCTCCCGGATCGGCGACAAGGGATTGACCGGCAATCTGTCCCCCGACATGCTCGAATTCCAGTCGCAAGTGGAACAGCGGCTCGAGGACAGGGCACAGGCCCTGCTTGACAAGTCACTGGGAGCAAAGAACGCCATGGTCAGGGTCAGCGCCACCCTTGATTTCGCCAAGACCGAGAAGACCGAGGAAACCTTCGATCCCGAAGAGCCGGTGGTGCGCAGTGAGCAGGTCAGCGAAGAGAAAACCGGTTCGGAACTCACCGGCGGCGTGCCGGGCGTGCAATCCAACCTGGAAGGGACCGGTGGCCAGAGCGGGGCTGCCACTCCACCCTCCAGCCGCTCGCAACGGACCACCAATTTCGAGATCAGCAAGGTGGTGTCCAAAACCATCAACCCGGTCGGCACAGTCAGCCGGCTGTCGGTGTCGGTGCTGGTGGCCGACAAGGTCGTTGCCGGCAAGGACAAGGAACCGCCCACCACCGAACCGCGAACCGAGGCGGAACTAAAGACCCTGGAGACCATGGTGTCCTCGGCGCTGGGCCTGGACAGTTCCCGCGGCGATAAGATCGAGGTGACCTCGATGCCGTTTCTGGTTTCGGCCGACGAGGTGGATAGCGAAGGCGTTATCGCGGGCCAGTTATACCAGTACATGCCGTTCATCCGGTACGGTCTGCTCGCCATCGGCGGACTCTTGCTCTATCTGCTGATGATCCGCCCACTGGTCAAGACCCTGCGCCGGGACGTCACCCAGCATTACAAGACCGTCGAACAAATGGAGGCCGAACAGGCCCAGGCCAGAGGGGCCGGACGAGGATCCGGCGTCACCGGCTCCCTGGTGGGTGGCGACGCCTACCGAGCCGCCATGGAATCGCCGCCCAACGGCATTCTCGAAAAAATCAAAAATGGCGTGGACAACGATCCGGTCTTCAGTGCCCATGTCCTCAAGAATTGGATTCATGAACAGAGCTGATCGCGACCGTGGGTCCCTCCCCATGCGAACCCCTTTTTTCCTTAGGCACCGGCTTCCATGGCAACGGCGGAAAAACTGACAGGGCTGAAGAAAGCGGCCATCCTGCTCATCTGCCTGGGCGAGGAGACAGCGACCAAGCTGTTGCGCGAACTCACCGACGAGGAGATCTTCAAGGTCACCCGCTGCATGGCCGATATCAAGCACATCCCCGACGAACTCAAAACCCGTGTGCTGGAGGATTTCGAACTGGCGGCGGAGAGCCAGGCCGGTCTGGTGGTCAAGGGCCAGGAATTCGCCAAGAAACTGATTGCCGGCGCCGGCAGCAAAAGCAGGGAAAACAGCCTGATGCGCCAGTTCATCACCGGCACCGAGGCACGTCCCCTGGAGACCATCGCCAAGATGCAGCCCTCCATGGTGGCCGGGTTGCTGGAGCGGGAGCACCCCCAGACACTCGCCCTGGTCCTGTCCACCCAGGCCACCGAGCACGCCGGCGCAATCATCGCCAAACTGCCCGAGGAAAAGCGCGCCGATGTGATCCACCGCATCGCCACCCTCGACACGGTTTCACCGGCGGTGATCGACCGGATCGAGGAAGCCCTGAGCAAGGAGATCGGCATCGTGGTCGGTGCCCAGGAGCAGCGCCAGGTCGGCGGCCTCAAGAAGGTGGTCGACATCCTTGATTCCATGACCGACAACCTGGACTCTGAGATCCTGGAAAGCCTGGAGGAGGTCGATCCGGAGATGGTGGAAAACATCCGCAAGATGATGTTCACCTTCGAGGATCTCTGCGCCCTTGACGGCCGCTCGATCCAGATGATCCTGCGCGAAGTCAACAACGACTCCTTGACCATTGCCCTGAAAACGGCCTCCGACGACATCAAGGCCAAAATTTTCGCCAACATGTCTTCCCGGGCGGCGGATATGATCAAGGATGATCTTGAAGCCATGGGGCCGGTCAGGCTTTCCGAGGTCGAAACCATGCAGCAGACCATCGTCAAGATCGCCATGAAGCTTGAGGAAGAGGGCAAACTGGTGCTGGGCAAGGGTGGCGGCGATGAGTTCGTCTAAAGTCTTCAAGAAGGATGCCCACTTCACCCCGACTTCGCTGGTCCGCCGCAACATTGCTGCGGTCCGCAGCGACTCCAAGACCGCCGCCGCAGCGTCCCCGAACCGACCGCCGGATGCCGCGGTGACCGCCGAGCAGCCGCAACCCGTTGAACAACCAACCATCACGAACCGGGAACCGCCACCACCACCCGTTGATGTCGGGGCAATCCGGCAGGAGGGCTACAACCAGGGCATGGCCGACCTGGCCGCCCAATACCAGGCCCAACTCGAACAGACAGTCGCCGCCTTTGCAGAGGCCTGCCAAAAACTTGACCAACTGAGCACAGCCAGACTCCAACAAGGACGAGGCGATCTGGTCAACCTGATCATCCTGCTTTGCGAAAAGATTCTGGCCGAGGAACTGCGCACGCCGCGCAACGTCATTGCCGCCACCCTTCAAGCGGCGCTCGAGCAGGCGATCAAAAGCGAAGAACACTATGTGACTCTGCATCCCGACGACCTGGCGATTGCCGAGGCTAAAGCGCCGG
>JAUWAH010000133.1 GCA_030602145.1 Desulfobulbus sp. | reverse complement strand
GTGGCCCGCCTCCCGGTGAGAAAGGAGTGGTCGGTGCGCTCAAGCGTGCACGGGCATGAGTCGATCAGACCTTGAACTGTTTGACCAGATTGTCGAGCTGCGCCGCCAACTCCGCCAATCCCTGGGCGCTCTGCTGCACCTGGGCGCTGCCCTGACCGACCTGGCCCGACTGCTGATTGATGCCGGTGATGTCGCGGGTGATGTCGGCAATGACCACTGTGCTCTGGGCCACGTTTTCGTTGACCTCGGCGATGCCCTGGGAGGCCTGGCCGATGTTGTTGGCGATCTCGTTCGAGGCAGCCGACTGCTCTTCCACGGCGGTGGCGATACCGTTGATGACGTTGTTGATCTCGGTGATGATTGCCGATATTTTCTCGATATCCTCAACGGTGGTGGCGGTCGTGGTCTGCATGTCGCCAATCTGGTTCTTGATGTCCACCGTGGCCTCGGCGGTCTGCCGGGCCAGTTCCTTGATCTCATTGGCGACGACGGCAAAGCCTTTGCCCGCCTCACCGGCCCGGGCCGCCTCGATGGTGGCGTTGAGGGCCAACAGGTTGGTCTGCTCGGAGATCTCGGTGATGGTTTCGGTCACCCGGCCGATCTTGCGGGCTGACTCGCCCAGGGCGGCCATCTTCATCGAAGTCTGTTGGGACTGTTTGACAGCGCCGTCGGTGATCGCCCGGGCCTTTTCCGCATTCTGGGCAATCTCGCCGACGGTGGCGGTCATCTCTTCGGTGGAGGAGGCCACCATGTTAACGTTGCTGGTCGATTGCTCCATGGCGGCGGAGACCGACTGCATATTGGTGCTCATCTCCTCGGTGGCGGCGGCGACGGTGGCGGCCTTGTCCGAACTTTCTTTGGCGTTGGCGGAGAGTTGTTTGGAGACCGCGGCCAGGTCGTTGGAAGAGGAAGTCAGGCTGTTGACCCCACCGATAATGTCACGGATCATGGTGCTCAACTGGCCGACCATGGTGTTGAGCGACCGGGCCATGGCGCCGATCTCGTCTTTCTGGTCGATGTCGAGCTTGGCGGTGAAATCGCCCTTGGCCATGGTTTCGGCCAGGGCCGAAGCCTTGGCCACCGGTCCGGTGATCGAACGAACGATAAAAAAGGCCATGAGCACGCTCACAGCCAGGGCGGTGACCAGCAGAATGGAGATCAACCGCACGGCCGTGCGGGCTTCGTTTTCGGTTTCAACGCCATCATGATTGGCCAGTTCGGTCTGGAAGGCGATCAGTTGGTTGATCGCTTCCAAATATCCGCGCTGCGTTTCCCGGACATCGGAGAGCAGCAGCTTTCTTGCCTGCTCAAGCTGACCGGATTTGACCAGGTCCATATAGCTTTCAATGGCGCGAACATAGCCGGGGCGTAGGTCGAGTACTTTTTTGATAGCGGCCCTTCCTTTGTCACTGGTGATCGAGTGTTCCAAGGCGTTGTAGATTTCGCTGGCCTTCTTGCGGGCGTCGGCGATCCGCTGCAGTTCCTGGGCCTGGCGGCCTTTATCGTCGTCGATGTAGATATTGCGCAGGCTTCGAGCGACAATATTGATATGGCCAATGACCGCGTTGGCCTGCTCGGTCTTGACCATCCGGTCAGTGACCAGCACATTGACTTTCTCGGTGAGGGTTTGGATCGATCTGATGCTATACCCGCCCACAACGAGCATGAGCAGCAGCAGCAAGCCGAACCCAAGGGCCAATCGCGTCCCGATCTTCAAATTTTTCAACATTGTCGCACTCCTTTTATAGTGAATGGTTGAGCCGCGGCAGTTGATTGCCACCTGCCGCGAAGCCTTGATGCCTCAGTGCACTGCCTGTTGTTCTGCTTCTTCTTGTGGAATCCTATGGTGTTTCCCACCAGGTCTGTGTCCGCCAGGCAGACCGGAACCTCAGGTTTGCCGCTGTCCGCCGGGAACAGAGCGATGCCGGTGTGGCACCGACCGTGTCCGGATTGAGAACCGTCATTTGAAGGCAAGGGATGACGGTCAGCTCAGTTGTCGTCAAGACTGAGGACCCGGTCGATGTTGAGCAGACCAATGAGGCCGGTTTCCCGCTTGCATACCCCGGTGAAGAACCGCCCCTGGATGCCGCGCATGTTGGCGGGCGGCGGTTCCCGGTGCTCGAGATCGACGGCGACCACGTCGCTGATGCGGTGAACAAGGATGCCGACCTTGCCGCCTCCGGTGTTGACGATGATGATCCGAGCCTCGCCGGTGGGCTCGGTGGAACCGAGGCCGAGACGGCGGGCCAGGTCGATGATGGTGACGATCTGGCCGCGGAGGTTGAGGATGCCGAGCACATCCTCCGGCGCCTGCGGTACCCGGGTCATCTGGCTGAGACGGTTGATCTCCTGGATCTGTCGGATCTCCATGCCGCAGAGGGCCTCGCCCACCTGGAAGGTGGCCAGTTCGGTGAGGGACTCTCTGGTCGGTATTCTATTGTCCATGGCTACTCCTTAATGTGGACGGTTCTAGGCGTTCGCAGTCATCCGGGTGAGGCGGCAGACGCAATCGACCAGCCGCTCGCGGTCGAGCTTGACATGGTATTCCTCGACGCCGGCGGCCTTGCCCCGGGCCACGTCCTCCTCGCCGGAAAGGGTGGTGAGGGCGATGACCGGCAGGTGACCGAAGCGGTGCGAACCCTTGATGCGCCGGGTCAGCTCGAAGCCGTCCATGGTGGGCATCTCTATATCGGCCACCACCATCCGGATCTCGTCGCCCTCCGTCTCGAGGACCCGGAGGGCATCGACACCGTCGACGGCCTCGAGGATGCGGAATCCAGCCTGCTCCAGGTAGAGGCGCACCTGGTTGCGGAAGAAGAGGGAATCGTCGACGATCAGCACCGTCGCCTGGCTGGCATCGGTCTCCTCGGCACTGAACCATTCGGGGTGGATGGTTTCGACCAGCTCGAAGATGTCGACCAGCATGGTGGTCTTGCCGCCGATGATCGCCGACCCCATGATGCCGGTCTGGCGGAGGGTGGTGGCATCGATGTCGGTGGAAACCTCGATGGCGTCCACGGGCCCACTGGCGAGCAGGCCGACATCACGGCCCTTGAGGCGGAAGACGATAACCAGAAGCTGTTCCTGATCATCCAGAGGGAGGACCGAGGCGACATCGTCCATGGCGACCAGCGGCAGGCTGCCGCCCCGGTACTGGAGAACGCGGCGGCTGCCGATGAGTTCGATGTCGGTCTGCCGGATCTTTTCGACCCGCTCCACCAGGCTCAGGGGCACGCCGAACTGTTCCTCCTGGCTGCCGCGGAAGGTGAGCAGCGACTGCCGGTCCTGGGTACGGAGGTGGGATTCCCTCGCCAGTTCGCCGGCACGCTGCGAACCTTCCATGGAAGTGAGGCCGGCCATGCGGGCCAGGTTGGCGACATCGAGGATGAGGGCGATGCGGCCATCGCCCATAATGGTCGCCCCGGCATAGCCCTGACAACTCTGGAGATGGCGGCCGAGCGGCTTGATGACAATCTCCTCGGAGTCGAGCAGGCGGTCGACGATGAGGCCGTACTTGAGCACGCCGGTGGAGACGACAACGATATTGAGGGCGCTGGCCGGGCTCTGGCGGCGGTCAGGGCCGTGCTGACGCTGATTGGGGCGGGCATCGTCTTCGCTGCGGCTGTCGCCGTCGGCGAACAGCGGCGACGATTTCGAACGCCGGTCGGCGATGTTGTGCCGCCGGTCGGCCCGAACCAGGCCATCCTCATCTGCATAGGTTCGTTCGATGCCAAGTACGTCGGCCATGCGGATCAACGGCAGGAGGGTGCCGCGCAACCGGACCACCTCGGCATCCCCCACCCGTTCGACCCTCTCTTTGATCTGGGCGGCGGGGACGCGGAGCAGTTCCTCAAGATTGACCTGGGGAATGGCGTAGCGCTCATCCCCGGTCATGATGATCTGGCAGGGGATGATTGCCAGGGTGAGCGGCAGCTTGATCGAGAGGGTCGTGCCCCTGCCAACCGTTGAGTCGATCTCAATGGTGCCGCCCAACTGGTCGAGGTTGGTTTTGACCACATCCATGCCGACACCACGGCCGGAGACGTCGGTGACCTTGGCGGCGGTCGAGAATCCGGGCAGGAGGATGAGGTTGATCCGCTCCTTGATTGACATGAGCTTGGCCTGCTCGGCGGTGATCAATCCCTTGCCCACGGCGACCTCAGCCAGATGGTCGCCGTCGATCCCGCGACCGTCGTCGCTGATCTCGATGACCACCTGGCCGGCGGCATGATAGGCTTTGAGGACGAGGGTGCCGCGCGGGGCCTTACCGGCGGCGCGCCGTGCCTCGGGCGCCTCAATGCCGTGATCGACGCCGTTGCGTACCAGGTGGGTGAGCGGGTCGTTGATCGCCTCGATGATGGTCTTGTCGAGTTCGACCTCCTTGCCGACGATGGTCAGTTCCACCTCCTTGCCCAGTTTCTTGGCCAGATCGCGGACTACTCGGGGGAATTTGCCCAGCACATTGCCGATGGGCTGCATCCGGGTGAGCATGATCGCCCCCTGGAGTTCGGAGGTGACCAGATCGATGCGCTGGCCCACCGCCTCGGCCTCATGCACTGCGCCTGAGCTGATGGTCTGGAGCAATTGGTTGCGGGAAAGGACGAGTTCGCCGGCCAGGTTCATCAACTGATCGAGCAGGCTCACCGAAACGCGGATGCTGGTATCGGCCTTGCCGGCGTGCGCCTCGGTGTTTTGATCCGGATGGGGTTCAGGGACGCGCTGGGTCGATTCGGCCGGAAACTCATCCGGGGGTGCTGCAGGCATCGGTGCGGTGGCAATCGGTTGGGGCAGCGGTTCGTGAGGGGAAGCCACCAGTCGGGCAGGTTCTGTTTCAGCCAGCGAAACTCCGGAGGCAAGGGCATTGAGGGTAGCGACATGGTTGCCGATGTCGGCCTCATGGCTGGCGGTGACATCGGCCAGCAGGTGCTGCAGCTCGTCGGCGGCAAGCAGCAGGGCGTTGACCACCTCCGGGGTGGGAACAAGTTTACGGCCACGGATGAGGCCGAGAACGTTTTCAGCCACATGGGCAAGTTCCTGGATTGTGGTCAGCCCCATGAAGCCGGCACCGCCTTTAATGGAGTGGGCGGCACGGAAGACCTTGTTCACCAAATCCTCGTTGATATCCGCCCCCCTTTTCTCAATGGCAAGCAGGTCCTGTTCGATATCGGCGAGGTGCTCGATGGATTCTTCGATGAATGCGTGGAGGATGTCGTCGTTTTCGCTGGCCATGAACGCTTTCCTTGGTAGGGTGGATGATCGGCTCCGGGGTATTTCCCGGCTCGTGTGGCATTGCAAACGTGCCAGCCAAGAATAGCAGCTTCTGTGCCATTATGACGTATGCAGCGACTAAATAATCAACATACAGATATTGTTATCTTTTTATTTGACCCGGAACGGTCCAAGAGGAATGCGAGAATGGTTGGAGCTGGCTCCCCCGTCTACAAAATCAGACGGGGTCAACAAAAGTTGACAAGGTTGGTGGAATCAGAAATGATCCAGTCAACAATCCTGCTACCACAGTGATTAGAAACGGCAGGGGTGTGGTGATGGTCAAGATGTATTGAACAATCTTGACTTTCGGCTCGTCCCTTTTTTGCCGAATGATAAAGCCAGAACTGAGCACAATATTTTCTATTTCAAATCTCTATTTCAAATCAACCAGACCTCTCACCTCTGGTAGCGTGAAGAAAATGACCAGATGATGCCTCAAAGAACCAAATGCAGTGCCACTGGAGGTGTTTTTGATACGTAACTCGCTGATGTTGTAACATATATTTTGATGCGTGTTAAATATGGGCTAAGAGAGGTTATATATCGATCAACGGTATTGACAAGAGTGATTTTGAGTCATTATATTTATCGGTTCAAAGGGGAGTAGTTATCAGTCAGAGAAATGACTGACCTGGATTCCGTCAATACGGTCGAACGACCCGGGACCAGAACAGATATTCTGTAAACAAGACCTTTATTTAGGCGGTCACGCCTGGATAAAGGTCTTTTTTTTTGCGCACTGCGTCATTTGATTCAGTTACAGATTCAAACAGTGCAGTCAGGTTGCATCAGATATGATTGATGCTTTTTATTATATCATGCCGTTCGATAGCAACAAACATTGACTTTGAAGGAGAATAATCCTCCTTTTTGTCAATACATATTAAATTGTAACTGATGATCGTGAAAAAGATTATAATGGACAAAAATAAATTAGTACCAGTTTATATTACTATGATGCTATAAATTTCAAAATTAATACAATCATATCCTTTTAAGGAGAAGCAACCTGTATGAAACTATTGCTATTACATGAAATGCTGGAAAAATTAAAAACAAATCGCAGGCTAAGACGAAAACTCAAAATCTTTCTGGCTGCGGGCCTTTTTGGATGCTTCATGGTGGGTGCCCTCGTTGTTTGGGGAGGGATCGCGGCGTTCAAGGGTGTCGCAAGTATTGGAGCAAACCCTGTGGTGAAGGAAAAAATTTTAAACCTCGAAGCCGAGATCCAGAACGCACCGGCCCTAGTTAAAGTTGGCTGCTGGGGGACCGTAAAAAGCCTTATAAACATAGAGAGTTGGCTGGAAAAACCCATTGCCGAAAATTACAACAGCATAAAATCTGCCTGCTTAAACGAATAACCCAAAAAATAACATATGAGGCGATCATATGGACTGGAAAACCATAGAAAAAGAAATACGTAATATTAAAGTCATTTCTCATGGAAAAAATGAAATTGTTACTGTAAAAAAACATACTGATGCTTTCG
>JAUWAH010000119.1 GCA_030602145.1 Desulfobulbus sp. | reverse complement strand
TGAGTGTCGATTTTCTGTTGTGGGAGGAACAGGCTGAAAGGGAGAAGCAAACCAGGGCGATGAGGCAGTGGGTCAGCAGAGTGGGCAATATTTTCATATGGTAAGTGTGGGGTTTGTGCAACCTTGGCGTGCATTGAAAGAATATTGTTGTGTTCTGCGAACAATGGCCGCATGATCCGGTAAAACCGTGTCCCACCTATTTAACTTTTCGCCGGAAGAATGACAAGCAAAACTATCTGGTTGCGTTCTTTTGACTCTCTTGGGGCCTGTTTAATTGTTCGCCTTTTTTAGGGGTAACGATTGATTTCCGGCTTTCCGATAGTGTCTTCCGGTAAAGGGGAAGAGCGGGCGGGCCAAGAGGTTCCCGTTTATGGATATTGATGATAATGTGCTGTTTTGTTGAGAATTGTACAATGATCAGCACCGGGTTTCGTCCCGGTGGTTCGGCTGCTTCATCCGGTTTTGGAAGTGGTCTGCGTATCAGTTGGCCCTGGTATACTGTGGATGGTTGGCGACAACAAAAAAATTGGCATTTTCCCCGTAGAACGTGCTAAAACCCTCTCCACCTTTTTCGACCTAAAATACCGACACACTAAGATCCATTCTCCTTGCCGGAGCCGTGCATGCCGGGAATGACTCACTAGGCGCTCGGGCAGACATTCATGGCCGACGGCTCAACGAACAGTGGTCTTCTCACCTGCCGAGTGTTAACCCAGTCGCTTTGGATCAATCCTGCTGTTTTGTACGAACCCTATGCTGAATATTCTGAAATACTGCTGTATCACCCTGCTTTTCGCTACCTTGCTCGGTGCTGCGCTTGCAGCCGGCGGGCTCTATTATCTGGTCGTGGTTGTTCCGTCTCCGGAAATCGAGGAGTCGACCATCAATGAGTTGCTCACCCGCGAGAGTCCGGTCTTCTACCGGGACGGCCAGACGAAACTTGGGGTCTTGTTCGAAGGCATCCACCGCCAGTATCTGACCTACGAAGAGATTCCCAAGGACTTTATCAACGCTTTGATCGCCTCAGAAGACCGTGAGTTTTTCAACCATTTCGGGGTTGATCTCCCCGGTATTGCCCGGGCGATGCTCGTCAATCTCAAGGCGGGCAGGGTAGTCCAGGGCGGCAGCACCATCACCCAACAGACCGCCAAGAATCTGTTTAAACGCGAATCGCGCAGCCTCGAGGCCAAACTGAAGGAACTGCTCTATGCCCTGCGGCTTGAACACAGATACAGCAAGGAAAAGATCCTCGAGTTTTACACCAATCAATTTTTTGTCAGCGGCAACGGTCACGGCCTGGGGGTAGCGGCCCGCTATTTTTTCGACAAGGAACCCCGGGAGTTGACCCTACTGGAATGCGCCTTCATCGCCGGCAGTGTCAAGCGCCCGAACTACTACAACCCCTTCTTAAGGAAGAATCTCGCCAACCCGGAAGAGGTCAGGCAGCGGGGTGATGAACGGGTCCGCTACGTTCTCGGCCAGATGCGCAGGGCCGGCATGGTCGACGAGCAGGCATACAGCAGCCTCAAGACGAGCGATCTGGTCTTCAAGCAGGGCAGGATGTCCTTTGCTCAGAACACGGCCATGGACCTGGTCAAGGAAGGGTTGGGGACACCCTTTATCGCCGACACCCTGGAGGAGAACGGTATTTCCAATATCTCCACGTCGGGAGCCCGGATCATTACCTCGCTCGACCCTGATATTCAGCGCAGAACCGTTCAGGCCCTGCGCCGACACCTTTCCCAACTCGATGTCCGGCTGCGCGGCTATAGCCGCGCTGCGGTCCAGGACGAATACAAGGCCCTGGAGTATCGGGGTGATGAAGAATTGCTTCCTGGAAATTTCGTTTTCGGAATTGTAAGGGAAAGCAGCGAATCCCGCGATAAAGGCGTTGAGGTCCGGGTGCAGTTCAACGATGGCCGGGTTGAAGGCACCATTGATACCGCTGGCCTGGATCGTTTGGGCAATGCCTTGGCGCGGTACAGCCGCGGTGCCACCACCGCCTCCGCCGCCGATCGCAAAGGGCTGCTCAAACAGTTGCAGGCTGGCGATACCGTTTATGTCTCCATCCGGGAGCAGGAAGAGTCCGGTCGGCTGCGCCTTGATCTCGAGCGCTATCCGCAGGTGGAAGGTGCCGCCTTTGTCCTTCAGGAAGGTGCTGTCCGTGCCATGAGCGGCGGCATGTCCAACCTCAACTATAACCGCGCCACCACCGCCAAGCGGCTGATGGGGTCGACCTTCAAAACTTTTATCTTTGCAGCGGCCTTGCAGTTGGGTTGGAGTCCGGTGGACATGATCAGCAATGTCCGGGACACCTTTGTCTTCATGAACCGGCCGTACACACCCCAGCCCGATCACGCCACTCCGTTCGATTCCGTGTCGCTGAGCTGGGCCGGGGTGACGTCTGAGAACGTGGCCGCGGTCTGGCTGCTCTATCATCTCACCGATCATCTCACCCCACCCATGATCCGTGAGTTGGCGGCCAGGGTGGATATGGCGCCGCGGGTCGAAGACGGCAGGGTCGAGGACTCCCAGCGCTACAAGGAACGCATGCGGGACAGGTTCGGTATTCTGCTGTCCCGCCAGCATCTCGATTATGCCGCTTTTGGTGGGGCAGTACGGGCATTGCAGCCCGATTTCGTTTTTGACGACCGCAGCGACGAATGGAGGCGGTTGGAACGAATGCGCTATGACGACTTCGGGCAACTACGTTCCCTGGCCCAGGCGCTGCTCGCCTTTCGTCAGGGGCTCGGTGGTTCGCAACAGGTTGATCCGGAGGCAGCTTTCGAGCAGCCGGAGCTGTCTTCGCCGCCAACGGGCCGGATGGCTCGGGACACGCTGGGGCGGTACATCTTCACCCTCCGGCAGGATCTCCCCCCAAACTGGACGGGCCTCACCACCCGGGAACTGATCGACCATCTCATTGCCCTTGATTACCGGCAACTGGAGCCGTTCTGGAGGGAGCAAGTCCTGCTGGACGGCATCGTCTCCGCCGCCACTGTCCAGCAGGTGGACAACCAATTGGGCATGGAGCGGGAGAAATTTGGATCCGACAAACTCTATTCACTGGAGGTGCTTGCCGAGGTGCGGGATTTCCGAGTGATGCTCGGTCTCCAGTATCTGATACGGCTGGCCAAAGAATGTGGAATCAACAGTCGATTTGAGCCGGTACTGTCCTCACCGCTCGGCTCCAACGTGGTATCACTGTCGGAGATCACCCGAATGTACGAAACCCTGATCACCGGTCACCGGCACGATGCCGCCGACGCGCCAACCCTGGCCCAGGCAGAGTTGGATGGACGGGTCGACCCCGATGGTGCAGCGATCATCGAACGGATCGAAACACCTGAAGGCAGGGTGGTGTACAGTCGGCAGACCGTGAAGACGCGGGTGCTGGACGGCAAGAGTTCTGCGGCCGTCGCCAATATTCTTCAGAACGTCATCCCGTACGGCACCGGCCGGTCTGCCCTGGAACAGGTCCGGCTCCGTAGCGACGATTCCGCCCGTAATGCCTTGCTGGCCAAGAGCAGGCAGCCCTATCCCCTGCTGGGAAAAACCGGGACGGCAAACGACTACCGCAATGCCGCCTTTGTCGGCTATGTGCCGGTGCTGGCTCCCGATCAATCGGGCCCGAGCCTTCAGGGCGGATACACCGTAGGCGTCTACGCCGGGTACGATCACAATGCGCCCATGGTCAAGGGGGGCTTCCGGGTGAGCGGCTCGCACGGTGCCCTACCGGCATGGAGCGCCATAGCCCAGGGCCTCCTTGACGTGGAGAAAATCGCCGACCGGCTCGACGTCGTGGATTTGACCTTCGACGGCCTGGCCCTGCAATACCCGGAGGTGCAGCAGGTGTTTTTGCCGGTCGCCCCTCAACAGGGTGGAGCACCGACAGGTGCGTCCGGCCTGCGGCAGACCATGTCGCCCGCGTTCCCGGCCAGTCTGTGTTTCGGGGCTCCCGGAGAAAGCGGTCGCTTTGAACCGGAGCGTTTGTTCCTGCCGTTCTGGAAGAACCGGTGAAGGGGCGATTGGCTGGAAAGACGTTATATCACCAGGTTGATCGGTTCTTTTTTGCGGCATATAGAGAATTGAATTGTCCGGAGGCCGGGAATTTGCTATCTTCGCCCCCATCTCTTCTTCTCGCCTCTGGGACCGTCGGCGAAGGTGGAGAGACACAGGTCGGGCTGCGACCCCGGGACGGCGTGCATGCGCATTTTTCGGCGTCGTGTCTATCCCATGTCACCCCTCGGCCCGGATATTCCGGACCACTCTATATCGCCAGAGCGTGGCCGTCTTCCTTCGGCACGCGCCTTATTCCCCTTGATCGGATTCACCTAACCCATGATGCCTGCAAAATTTTACCTCTGTAACGTGTCGGCGGCCCTGGTGTCGCTGTCCCTTCTGCTCAGCGGCTGCACAGTCGGCAGCGGCATGGTGGATCCCCATGAAGCCCGGGCCAGGAGGGAAGCCGCAACCCGTCAGGAAAAGCCGGACCAGCCGCAGACCGAGATCGTCCGGCGCGACGTGCTCATGCCGGTGATGAGTTCGATCAATAACCGCATCCGCGCCTACGAACAGAAGATCGAGGAGTGGCGGGAGGTGGAGCGGAGAACCGCAGCCATGATGCTGCCGCAGGAAAAGCTCAACCGGATAGATGAATGCCGGTCGCATTTGCAGCATATCCTTCTCGAGTACAATGCCCTGCAAAAGCAACTACAGCAGGAAACCCAAATCGAGGCCGCACAGTTGCTGGCCGGTAACTCCCTCCTGCAGCTCAATCAGCAGGATATTGATTACCTGGAAAGCGGTTGCGGCAAGTTTCTCGCTGACCTGAAAAGCGCAGACCAACCCGTGGCGGCCACCCCGCCCGATCCGCAGATCAAGGCCGCCTTTGAGGGTGGAGATTTTGGCCAGGTGATCAACCTGTACAACCAACTCGGCAACGTGCCGGGACAGGTTCCCGCCGCTGAAACCACCTTGCTGTACGGCGAGGCCCTGCTCAAGAATCACCAAGAGGCTGAGGCACAGAAAGTGCTGGGTGATCTGCTGGGGCGTGTCCGGCAGCAGAGGGGGCCTGCGGAGGTGCTGCTGCCTCTGCTGCAACATCTCGGCGACCTGTCCTTTGGTCAGCAATCCTACGATGAGGCCCGCAAGCACTACGAGGAACTCATCCGTCTGTCCATCGAAAAGGGTGCACACCGGGACGAGTGGGCCGGTCTGCAGCTGGCCGCCTTGCAGCCGGGCGGTCCCTCGCCGGCGGAAATGCAGGAATACAACCTGTTGCTTAAAAATTACCTGGCCTATGTGCCGAAGCGTGACGGGTATAACGTGGTGGAGCGGGCCGACAAGTTCCTGCTCGCCTATCCCGGAAGTCCATTGGCTGCCAATGCCAACCTGATCAAGAAATCGGCCAGGGAGCAGGCGGATGGGTGGGTGAATCAGGGCATCAGGCGGATCGAGAGTCAAGCGGGCGAGCGCAGGGCACTGGAATCGCCCGTTGTCGGGGGGCAGCAGGCGGGAACCGTTGTCCAGGGTGTCGATCCGGCGGTGGCCGGTGGCGTCCAGGGTGGCATGGCGGTGCAGCCGGCGAGCAGTGAAAAAGATCTCCAGGGGGAGTTCGACAGAGGCATGGCGCATCTCCAGGCCAAGGAGTACGATAAGGCGATCGAACGGTTCAGTCGGCTGCAGGCAACGCCCTTCGAGGCCAAGGCCAGGCAGCAGATCGAGGAGGCGTCCAAGCTCGGCGCCCAGGACATGCGCCAGAAGGCGGCCGAACTGTTCGTTCGCGCCACCAACAGCCGCGATCCCGAGGAGAAACGCAAACCGCTGCTCAACTCCCGCGATCTGTTGCAGAACATCCTGGTGAAGTATCCGCAATCGGGACTCACCGACAGGGTCCAGAAGAACCTTGCCCGCATCGAGGCGGAATTGCGGACAGTCGATGCCTCGTCCACACCTCGGCCGGCAGCCAGCGGCGGAGCCTACGTGCCGCCCAAATCCGGGACGGAGTCAGGGACGGGTTCCATGTAGGCGGACCGGTCGGAGCGGAGGGGTGGTGGTATTCGGGGCACAATATTAAGTACAGAAGGATCAGCCGAGCAGTTGCTCAACATGGGGAAACAACGTTTTCTCGTTCACGAGGGTCACGTCATACATACTGGTCAAGCCCTGTGCCTGTTCATCACTGAGGCCGGCAACACAGAGAAGAAAATGTTGCTGGTCAATATCAAGTCGTTTGCGGAGTCTTGAGTATTTATCAAGGTCTTGGCGAAATTCTCCGGCCTTGCACTCAATGCAGATCGGAACGGTTTGATTGATCAGAAAAAAAGCATCCAGTTCGTAAGTGTCTTGATTCGGGAGGGCTATTGTTACCCTGCGTGCACCGGAAAAAGATATTTGTTTGTCATGTAACGTTCTGAAAGTCTTGACAAATATAAACCATTCCAGCCAGGATCCGTTAAAAAATTGCACAATGGATGGAGCTGATTGAAGGGTGAGGTTAAGTATCTTCTCTTTTTTTTGGTAATAACTTTTTGCAACAAATGAATATTTGTAGAGTTGGCTGCAAAAACTGGTAACCATTTGTATTTCTTTTTGACTTTTTTGTGCAAGATGGAAATTTGCATTGGAATAACCTTTGTATTGAAAGCGTTTAATTTTGTCACTGACCTCCCGTAGTATTTCGTAGTTGTTTCCCAATTCAATCGCCACTTCATCAAAGAAACCTGTGGTGTCCAATTCTTTCTGGTCAACACTTGCTTTGATATTTTTCGATTCAAACCAATCTATGATCGGTGAGAACTGCTGTTGATTGGCTAATTCCTTTGTGTTGTTAATGTCTATATCTTGCAGCGAGAAGGAATCTTCGGTTGGTTCGTCTATGACCTTAAGCTCTAACTGATCATCTGCATTGTGGTGTTGGCGGAGAGCGACCAATTCTTTTTGCAAGGCAAAGAATTTTTCGAGAATCTTCTCGATGAAGACCACAGTGTCGTATATTTGGGTAACCTGCTGGCATTGCGGGCATTTTGCCTGTTTTCCAGCATGCTCGTTAGCGACTTCCCTAAGATGACGGCACTGATTGCAGCGAAAGATTGCCATGAGGGTTTCCTGTTTTTTTGGAATTTGTGGAATTTTAGCC
>JAUWAH010000277.1 GCA_030602145.1 Desulfobulbus sp. | reverse complement strand
CTTCGACATCCGGGCGGTACCGTAGCGGGCCGGGTCCTCACCGCCCTCACCGCTGTTGGATCGGCCGCCGATCCGGTTCATCGCCTCGGCCAAGGCCTCGTGGGCCTCGGGACTGAGCGCCCCCAGAGACATGGCGGCGGTGTCGAAGCGGGGAAGGATGGCCTCGACAGGTTCGACCTGATCCAGTGGCAGCGGCCGGGCCGCCGGGCGCAGCCCAAGCAGGTCGCGCAGGGTGGCCGGCTGGCGGCGGTTGATCAGCTCGGCGCAGGTCCGCCAGCGATCGTAGTCGCCGCTGGCCACCGCCGCCTGCAGACCGAGGACCACGTCGGGGTTGAAGGTGTGATCCTCCTGGCCGTGCATGTACTTGAGCAGTCCGCCCGGCCGGATGGGCTTGTGGGGACGGACCGCCTCCCCGGCCAGCACCTTCTGGTCGGCCTCCAGATCGGCGAATCCGGCCCCGCCGATCCGGCTCGGGGTGGACGGAAAGCAGAGATCGACCACCTCGGCGTCCAGGCCGATGATCTCGAAGAGCTGCGCGCCCCGGTAGGAGGCCACGGTGGAGATGCCCATCTTGGAGATGATCTTGAGCAAGCCCTTCTTGATGCCCTTGCGGTAGTTTTTCAGGGCCCGGTCCGGCTCCATGAGCACCTCGCCGCCACGGCAGAGGTCGGCGAGCACCGCATAGCCCAGATAGGGGTAGACGGCGGTGGCCCCGAAGCCGATCAGGCAGGCTATCTGGTGGGGATCGCGGGCCGTGGCCGTGGAAACGATCAGGTTGGCGTTGCAGCGCAATCCCTCCTTGCAGAGATGGGCATGGACCGCCCCGACGGCCAGCAGGGCATGCACCGGCAACTGCGGCGGGGCGCAGTCCTGATCGGTGAGCAACAGCAGCACGCAGCCGGAGCGGACCGCCTCGTCGGCCTGCCGGCAGAGTATCTCGATGGCCTCGCGCAGGCTGGTGTGGTTCGGATCGTAGCCCAACGGCAGGCGGCGGAGCCGGTAACCCCAGCGGTCGAGATGGACCAGGGCGCGGTACTTCTCGGTGGAGAGCACCGGCGAGGTGAGGATCACCCGGCTGGCATGCTGTTCCGACTCCTCGAAGATCGACTGCTGTTCCGGGCCGATGGTGGTTTCCAGGGACATGACCACCGCCTCGCGCAGGGGATCGATGGGCGGGTTGGTCACCTGGGCGAACTGCTGACGGAAAAAGTCGTACAGCGGCCGCTGCTGGCGGGAGAGCACCGCCATGGGGGTGTCATCGCCCATGGAGCCGGTGGCCTCCTGGCCGCTTTCCGCCAGGGGCCGAAGGATCTGGTCACGCTCCTCGAAGCTGACCTGGTACATCTTCATCGCCATGACCAGCGGCTGGCCCTCCAGTTCCCGGGTGGCCCGGTCCTGCCCCAGGGTCCCTTCCAAACGCAGGGTGTTGTCCTTGAGCCACTGCTTGTAGGGGTGGCGACGCTTGAGCTGGTCGTCGATCTCGGTGGTATGGCGAAGGGTACCGGAGACCGTGTCCACCGAGAGGAGCTGTCCCGGACCGAGACGCCCCTTGGCCACCACCTCGCCGGCATCGTAGCCATGCACGCCCACCTCGGAGGCCACGGTGAGGAAATCATCCCGGGTCAGCACCCAGCGCGAGGGGCGCAAACCGTTGCGGTCCAGGGCGCAGACGGCGTGGCGGCCGTCGGAGATGACCAGACCGGCCGGTCCGTCCCAGGCCTCGGTGTGCATGGAGTTGAATTCGTAGAAGGCGCGCAGGTCGGGGTCGAGATGCTCGACGTTTTGCCACGCCGGCGGAATGAGCATGCGGATGGCCCGGTGCAGGTCCATGCCCCCGGCCACCAGTGCTTCGAGCATGTTGTCGAGGCTGGAGGAGTCGGAGCCGCTGCGGTTGACCAGGGGGGCGATGGCCTCGATGTCCGGCAGCAGCGGGGTTTTGAACTTGCTGGTCCTCGCCACGGCCCAGTTGCGGTTGCCGGTGATGGTGTTGATTTCGCCGTTGTGGGCCAGGAGACGGAACGGATGGGCCAGGGGCCAGCGGGGCATGGTGTTGGTGGAGAACCGCTGATGGAAGATGCAGATGGCGCTCTCCAGGTCCGGATCGGCCAGATCGGGAAAAAAGCCGGGCAGGTCGGCGGGCATCATCAATCCCTTGTAGACGATCGTGCCGGCGCTCAAACTGATGATGTGGCAGTCGGCCTCGTCACCGAGCCGTTTTTCCGTCCGCCTCCGGGCGATGAACAGCCGGGCGGTCAGTTGCTGACGGTCGAGATGGGCGGGGCAATTGACGAACACCTGGAAGAAATCGGGCAGCGAGGCCAGGGCCAGGGGACCCAGGCAATCCGGATTGGTGGGCACGTGTCGCCAGCCGGCCACCGGCAACTCCCGGGCGGCCAGTTCCTCGGCAAGGGTGCGTCGAGCCAACTCCGCCTTGGCCGGGTCCCGGGCGAGCATCAGCATGCCGACCCCGTAGAGCGGCGTCAGTTCGCCCGCGCCGGCGTCGCCGGCAACCCGGCGGAGGAAGCGATCCGGTTTCTGCACCAGGAGGCCGCACCCGTCGCCGGTGCGGCCATCGGCAGCGATGCCGCCCCGGTGGGTCATGCGGGTCAGGGCCTCGATGCCGGTTTTTACCAACCGGTGGCTTGCTTCGCCCCCGACATGGGCGATCAGACCGAAGCCGCAGTTGTCACGGCCGTCGTTGCATGCGTAGAGCCCGTTCATTGTCCTCCGTCCGTTCAAAGGGAATGGCGCAGTTAAGCACCGGCCGACAAGGAGTGCAACAGGATTTGTTCCCATTACCGAGCCAGGTCCGGAAAAACCCACCGGTTGCCCCATGGGTTGGGCGAGTCTTCTGTTGACAGTTTCTATTTGGCCTCTATGCTAGAGAAAACACACTGAACATATTGCCGTGCAAGCGTTTTTACCCATTCGGCGGTTTTTCTCCCGTCCGGCGCCTCTGCTCCGCTTCCCGCTCACTCCGACCATCACCGTTTCCCTGTTCACATGCACATCGCCACCACCCACCGCAACACCGATTTCGACGGGCTGGCTTCGATCATCGCCGCCACCCTGCTCTATCCGGGCACCGTTGCCGTCTGTCCCAAGAACGTCAACCCCAATGTCCACCGTTTCCTCTCCCTGCACAAGACCGCCTTCGACATCATTCTGGCCGGCGAGGTGGATTTGGCCAACGTCACCCGCCTGATCGTCACCGACACCAACCAGTGGCGCCGGCTCGACCGGGTCGACCAACTCAGGGGCAGGGACGACGTCGAAGTGCTCCTTTGGGATCACCACATGGGCATCGGCGACATCAATCCCCACTGGCAGTGCGTGGAAAAGATCGGCGCCACCATCACCCTGCTGGCCCGGGCGATCAAGGAGCAGGGCATCGCCCTGACCCCGCTGCAGGCGACCCTCTTCCTGCTCGGGCTCTACGAGGATACCGGTCAATTGACCTTCAGTTCCACCACCCCCGAGGATGCCCGCGCCGCCGCCTTCCTGCTGGAGCAGGGCGCGGATCTCAACATCGCCGTCGACTTTCTCAACATGGCCTACGGCGAAGTGCAGAAGAAGGTGCTCTTCCGCCTGATGCGCGATGCCGAACAGCACGAGATCAAGGGCAAGCGGGTGGGTATCGGCGTGGTCCACATCAACAAACACGTCGAACTGTCCATGGTGGTCCAACTGTACGGCAAGATCGTCAACGCCGATGCGGTGTTCGTCATCTTCGTCAACGAGGGGGGCGGCTATTTCGTCATCGGCCGCAGTTCCGCGCCGGAGATCAACGTCAACAACATCCTGCAGCGGTTCGGCGGCGGCGGTCACCCCGGCGCCGGTTCGGCGACCATCACCGACACCCGCATGGCCCCCGGCGAGATCCGCCAGAAGATCCTCGCTGCCCTGCACGAAGTCCAGCGGGGTGGAGCGCTGGTGGCGGACATGATGTCCTTCCCGGTGACCACCGTGCCGCCGAGCACCCCCATGGACGATGTCCGGAGGATCATGGAAGAGAAGAAAATCCGCGGGGTGGTGGTGGAAGAGGAAGAGCGGCTGCAGGGAATCGTCGTGCTGTGGGACCTGAAGAAGCTGCGGCTCAAGAAGCAGTGGAGCAGCCCGGTGAAGGCGTTCATGAACCGCCAGGTGGCCACCATACCCCCCGATGCCTTGGCCAGCGAGGCGGCGGAACTGATGGTACAGAAGAATATCGGCCACCTGCCGGTGGTGCAGGGGGAAAAGGTGATCGGCATCGTCACCCGTACCGATATTATCAACTACCTCTATGGCATGCTGCCCATGTAAAAGTCAAATTTTTTTGACTTTGGTAAAGTTTATTGTTTCTGTTTAAGACAGTGTTGTGATAGGCTCACATTGCGCCGTCTGGAATGTTTTTTGATGCTTGGCAATTGAAAATTAGTCGTGCCTCAGGATGCAAAAACAACCGAATTCTATCATTTTTGGAGATATTCCTC
>JAUWAH010000112.1 GCA_030602145.1 Desulfobulbus sp. | reverse complement strand
CTAAGAAGAAGCTCTTTACTGATGCTTTCGACATTGACTGCGAACATCCGCATGCCGGATTCGAAGCACTCGTGGTGAACGAGATGACGGTGGACCGCTTGTGGAGCTTCCTCGACGATTTGAGAGATTCTGGTGATAACGGAACCTTCCAGATCCCTGCTGTTAGGCCAATAGATGCTGATGTAAAGAAGCTGGCTCAATCGGCCTTAATGAGCAACAAGGGCGCTGGATGGGCGGCAAGGCTTTTTGAAGGCTGTGACGTCGCCGAGTTGCCTGTTTCTGTTACTGACTTCCTTAAGAAGGTCTTCGCAGCTTTTCCGAAGCCTGCTGAAGTTGTCGAAGAAGTTGATCCTGAGCTTTTAGCTGGCCCAGCTGTGGGCGACGCCCTTCCTTTAGAGGGAGAACTCGCTTGACCGAGGGCCAGATTGTTGAGGTCTGCGAGCTTCGGCAGCAGCTTTTGGATTGCAAAGGTCACGCTCTTGTCATCGGTGGGCCAGGATGCGGAAAGACCACGATCGCATTAAAAAAGGCTATGGTTCGAATCGCTGATGGAATGAACCCTGGCCAGTCCGTGCTATTTCTCAGCTTTTCCAGAGCAGCAGTTGCTCGGGTTGGAGAGGTGACACGACAGCAGGTGCCAAAAGCTCTGCGTGATAAGTTGAGCATGCAGACATTCCATTCATTCTTCTGGACGATACTGTCTCCCCACGCTTATCTCCTTGGTGCGCCGAAGGCGCTTCGAATCCTGTTACCTTCTGACGAGCAGGTCGAGTACGGAACAATCAAGTCTAAGAATCGTAATGTCCAAAATCCTGAGTGGGTAAATTGGCTTTCGGAGCGTGAGCGCCTTTTCCGAGAGGAAGGCAAGATTGCCTTCGATCTGTTTGCTCCGAACGCGTTGGAATTACTACAAAGAAGCAACCAAGTACGACGCTTGATTGCTCAGCGATACCCTCTGGTCATTGTCGATGAGGCGCAGGACACGGATGTAAATGCCTGGAGATGCATCGAGATATTGGCATCGTTTTCCCAGGTTGTTTGCTTGGCTGATTTGGAACAGCAGATATTCGATCACCTTCCGGGTATAGGCCCTGAGCGCATCGCCGCGATTAAAGCTTCGCTGAATCCACTGGAGATTGACCTTGGCGCCCAAAACCACCGCAGCGGAGGTACCGAGATTGCCACTTTTGGGCAGGACATCTTGTTGGGAAAGGTTCGAGGCTTGCCATACGTAGGTGTTTCGTCGTTCTCTTACGAACCGAAGAAACGAACGCAGAGTTCAATTTTGCGCATGGCTATAGGCATGTTGCAACGCGCTATAAGAAAGGAGACCGGTAAATACGGCAGGAGCGTTGCCATTCTTACTCACTCAGGGGCATCAGCTGCAAAGATTTCTGCGGCATTGAACACTGAGCCGAAACCAGTTCGTCATAAGCTGTCTTTCGATGAGGCCGAAGTAATGTTAACGGCTCGATTCGTCGCGTACTTGCTGGAACCGAAGGAAGATGTGAACCGCCTTTCTGATCTTGCGATTGCGCTTGAATTGCTGGCAAACGCGAAACGTGCAGCAGGACTGGCAGCTGCAAAACAATGGCAAATCTGGGCGTTGAAGGTCCGCGATGGAAAGATACCGACTGCTAAGTTCGTTCAATCAGTGCTTAGCGTGATGGACGAAATACGCGGGCAAAGATTTTCTGGTGACCCGGCAAGAGATTGGAATAGTATCAAGCGCGCACTGAGAAAGGTTGGCGATAAGGACCTGACAATTGTGGCAAAGAATTTGGACTACCTTGTAGCGTTCAATCGAGGAAAGCGTATTAGTGCGGGACTTGGGTCGGTGTGGGTCCGGGACGGCCAGTACACCTGTGCTCGCGAGGTCCTGGACATGGCGCTCGCCCAGGACCAGATTATAGGTGGAGCCGACGACCCTCCCGGAGTGCAGGTGATGACTGTACATAAATCCAAGGGGAAACAATTCGATGGTGTCATCGTCGTCCGCGAAGGGAGGCATGACGGGAAACAGTTTTTGTCGTCATTCGTGTGGTGGGACGATGGAGCGCCCTACCATCGAAGTCGCAAGATACTTCGTGTCGCTATTACGCGCGCCAAATTTCATACCTTAATTCTAGGTCCGTTCTACCCGGTGTGCCCTATAGTTGGGCCGCATAATTTGTAGTATGGAATTCCTTTCGTTTCTTCATTCACGCCGTTTCTTCTTTCTTGGCCGAAGGCCCTGTTTCTTGCCCTCCTTGATCCGTTAAGCCGGCAATAAAAAACGGCTGCCCAACCGTTATGGTCGGAGCAGCCGTTTCTGGTTTCTGGTTTCTTCGTTTCTTCGAATTATTCGTGGTCGGTTATCGACTCTTCACAGCGGCACCCTTTCCCGACCTTCTTGGTTGGATGGCAGGAAAAACTCCAGTCAACCTGATCGGCTGGCAAGGTCGAATGGACCATGCCTATGGTGAGCCCGCAATGTTGCAGCGCATACTGTCTCGCTGCCGAGAGTGAAGGCGCCTTGATACTGAATGCTCCAGCGAATTCAAAAATCACCGGAATGTTGTACCTTTTCATGTTCACCATCTCCTCCTCTCACGCCGCAACGGGAAATTCGTTCGTTGCGGAAACATCTTCCTGAACATTAACAATCCCGGCCTTGTCGAGGACAAAGTCAGCGGCTTGCTGGGCCTTGGCGGCGGCGGTGAAGATGGCCTTGCTGTCGCCCTGGAGGATCTGCAGCCAGTGGTGGATATACTCAGGATGACGCATGTTCTCAAAGGGGATACCGGTATGGGCACCGAGGAAGGCGGCACCGATCTCGGCCACCAACTCCTCGAAGGCATAGCCAAGATCACCGAACCGGGTGCCGAACACCCGGTTCAGCCGACAGGGATGGCCTACCCAATGCACTGTCTCGTGGAAACCAGTGGCATAGTAGAAATCACCATGCTCGAAGCTGGATCGATGCGGCAGCAGCACCATATCCGGACCCGGCAGATAGCAGGCCTTGTTGCCGCCATGCTTCAGGTTTGGCAAAGTCAGGATCTTCTCCGCCAACTCGTTGCACTCGTCCACATCCGACGCCTCTTCTTCGACCAGCGGCGGCAGCTCCAACCCCTCACACTGCTCCACGTTGAACACTGTGAAGCTGCGGGCAAAGGGGATCAGCTTCCGTTCCTGTTCGTCATCGGTCAAGGCATCGGGTTCCGCATCACCGTCCCGGTCCCTGGCAGGCAGGAACTTCCAGAAAACAATGGCAGCCCCTTTCTCACCCTTGCGCACATGGCCGCCCAACTGCTCGGCATTGCGGAAGGTGAGCCAGCGGGGATCGACATGACCACGGGCCAGGGGCACGAGATTCAGCAACAGCACGTTCATCCCCCGGTAGGACCGGTTGGTGAGCGCATTGCGGAAGGGTCCGTAATGGACCGTTTGCCAAGGCTTGGCCCAGGGATTGACGCCGTCTTCCAGGGCAGTGATGATCTTGGCGGTGATTTCTTCGTAGATTGATGTTTTTGGATTGTTCATGATCTCGCTCCTTGGATGCAGGGGACGAATGAACCCATCGGGTCGTCCCCAATAGGTTTCATGCGGTGTGATGGCCGGTTTCAGCAAGAGAGACGACCTCGTCACCCACGATCAGATGATCGAGCACCCGAACGTCGATCACCTTGAGGATCTCGGTCAGGGTACGGGTAAGTTCCAGATCTTCCTTACTGGGTTCGATGCCGCCGGAGGGGTGGTTATGGGCCAGGATGACCGCTGCTGCATTGAGCGTCAGCGCCTCCTTGACCACCTCGCGGGGATGGATCGAGTTGCGGTTGATCGAACCCCGGAACATCTCCCGCCAAGCCAACACCTGATGCCGGCTGTCGAGGAACAGACAGCCGAACACCTCGTGTTCCAGGCCGGTGAGCTTAAGCCCAATGGCCTCCTTGGCGGCGGTAGGTGTTGATATTGCAGCCGCACGCCGAAACTGATACCCGCTCAACCTGCGGGCTGCGGAGAGGATGGTTTCCTTGGATGCGGGTTGGTAGAGCCCGCACAAATCTTTGATATAGAGCATGTGTGCCTCCTATGGACGAGGCACAACAGCCCATCGGGGCAGTGTGCCCCGTCAGGGATTGGTTTGAGTTCAAAAAGTGTTCAAGCAGCCTGGCGCACCTCGGCCAAGACGAAGTGGCTGAGGTGGGGCGGCTTGTAGATGCGAATAGGTTTATGGTTGATCTCGCCATGGCCTTGGCGGTCATAGCTGCCGATCCGGCGCTCCTGCCAGGTGATTACCCCGGCCTGAAGTTGGAACCGGTTGCCGTCCACATAGGCCACCGCCGTATTGCCCCGGAGATAAACCCTCCCCCTGACCACCAACTCGTGACGGACCAGGGCGGTTTGCCCGTCGGGAGAACTGATGGTGGTTGTGGTGGTCAACCGAGTTTCCTCGGTGGTGGTAATGGTCCCGGTCTCATTGAGATCGAGCACCGAGGCCAACTCCCGCTGGCGATACCTGCTCCAGGCGGTGGTGACATCCTCCACCGGCTGCTGGCCTGTGAGGGCCTTGGCCAACTCGTACATCATGCTGTTTTCCGATTCGGAAAGGGCCGCCAACCCTTGACCCGAGAGTTCGCCCTCAACTGCGAGCGAGGTCTCCATCTTCTGGGCCATGAGGCTGAGCGCCTTGTCCTGCATGGTCTCGGCATAGGCCAGGTAGAAGACCCGGACCGGCAGGTTCTGGCCAATCCGCCAGCTACGGCGGCTGGCCTGCCTGAGGGTGAACACCGAATAACCGCACTGGAAAAAGACGATGGTCGGGAAGTCGAGCAGATCCAGACCGGTTTTGACCAGGTTGGGGTTTGAGAGCAGGCAGTCGTACTGGCCGGTGGCGAGGTTTTCTTGCAGCCAGTCTTCCCGCTGTTCCGGTTTGACCGCCTGGCCCCGGAGTACCAAAGGGGCAAAGCCATGGTGATGCAGCTTGTCCACCAGGGTGGGGAGTAGGTCACGGGTGCCGGTGTGTTCGAGAAAGACCGCCACTTTGCGACCCTGTTTGCGTTCGGTGGCCAGGATCTCCAACAGCCGTTTTTCCTTGGCCAGGAGGTCGATCTCCAGGGCCGGAGCCGAGGCAATCAGTTCCTCCACGCCGCCGCGTTCGAGATAGACCCGTTCGCCGAAGCGGCAGCCATCCGGATAAGCCAAGAGGCTTTGCAGCATCTTGCCCAACAGCCGCATGTCGCCGCAGGCCAGGGCCTTGCGGGTGGCAGCGACCAGGGTGTTGGCGAGTTCAAAATAAGGGGTCTGTAATGTTTCATCCATCGGGGTGGTGACAATGATTTCTTCGTAGTCGGGCAGGGCCTGGCTGACATCGTTCAGCCGGACAAAGGCGGACCGCTCCAGCAGCAGGTCCGGGAGCAGCAGCGGGGAAATCCCCGGTGCCTCCTTGATCCGGGCCTTACCGGTCTTGCGGCCGATGCTGGCCTGATTCCAGTCCGGGCCCAGATCATCGGCCTTGTAGGTTCGCTCCACCACTCCATAGCGTTCGGCAAACCCGAGGGTGCGGCCGTATTCAAAACCGGCCTGCACCATCTGCCGGGGAAACATCCGCCAGAGGAGGTAGAATAAATCCTTCGAGAGTCCCCCCATGAGAGTGCCGGTCAACGCCAGCACCTTGCGGGAACGGGCGATCAGGCAGGACATAGCCTGGCCCTGGGCCGTGCCGCCTCCCTTGAGTTCGTGGACCTCGTCGAGGATGACCAGATCGAAGAAGCCCTTGGGGAGAGAGCGTTTGATGAACTCGGCCTTGGCATAGCGCCGATTGCGCCCACCATCGGCCGACCACATCCGGGCCTGGCAGTTTTCGCAGACCGGGGCCGGGTCGCTCAGGTTGAACATCACCTGAGCACCGCAGTCCGGGCAGCAGGTTGCCCCTTGTCGGACCATGAGGCCGGGCTTGCGCTGGTAATGCAGCTTGGCCCGCTCCTTGCCCAGTACCCAGATCTCGGTGCCGCGTGGTTTTGCAGGTTTTCGTTTATGTTCGAGTAAGAGGGTCATGTCCCGGCCGTTGAGGTTGATGCAGGTGCAGCCGGGAAGGGTTGCTTCCGCCTCCCGGATCCACTTGCGCACCAGATGACCGGGGCACTGAATGAGAATACGCTTGGCCGGCTTGGGATCGAGCGCGGCTACGGCCAGGCTCATGATCGTTTGACCCGCTCCCATCTCGCCCACCAGGAAAGCGCCTTTGCGGTCCTCCTTGTAGAGCGTTCGGGCAATGGGCAGGATACCGCAGCGGATCTGGGCCTCAAACGGGCTGCGCTTGAGCTGGCCCAGTTGTGCGCGGGCCTGCGCGTCCCACTGATCCTCAGTCTTGGGCTGATAGACCGGGTGCATGGTGGTGATGACCTGGGACTTGAGCACTTCGCCCCACTGGTCAAGAAAGTCGCTTAAAGGGATGTCCATCGTTTGTCCTCCATGGGGAAGGCAGACGATCCCCGTCAGGGGAACGAATGCCTCCCCTGATCGGGTTGTTGTTGATTCTATGCGAGGTAGCCCAGCCGGATCCCTTCCAGGATCCGTTCTTCCAACTCTTCCTCCTGCCAACTGATCTTCCAGGCCTGCCGCAGGTGGGGATTGCCAAAGGAGTAGAGCTGCTCCGGTTGCAGGACCTCGTCCCACAACCAGTCGCGCCACTCAGGCTTCAGCGGCATGGTGGTACTGTTGTCCAAACGGTGATAGGCCTGCTGCTTGACCGCTGCCATGTCCTCGCCAAAGACGATGACCGAGCAGGCGGTTTCGGTATGCTGGGCCTTACGTTCGAACTGGTCAGCGCTGATCAGCACCTTGTTGACCACATCGCCGATCTTCCGTGCCCGGATGGAGCGGATGGTGCCCGGAGTGCGGCCCAACTCCAAGGGAGTGGGTTCGATCCCGGAGATCCGGCTGAAACCGCCGTTGTAGAAGTGGGCCGAGGTGGCCTGGATCTGGGCCGGGCTGCCGACCAGACTGAGCAGGTAAGCCCGCGCCTGATCCGCCTCGATGCTGGCAATGAGGCCGTCGCAGTAGGTGACAAAGCCGTTGCTGCGGATGGTGAGATAGTCGTGCATGATGCCTCCTGAAAAAAGAGGGAGACATCCCCACCGGGGAAGACTCCCCCCATGGGTTGGTGTGATCGAAAATTAAAAAACTTAGCGGATGATCAACATCTCGGCCTTGGCCATATCGATGGCCTTGACCGTGGGCTGGTACTGATCACGGGTGGTGACCATGGTGTCGCCGCTGTTATTCTCGGCTATGGAGTGTATTTTTTCCATCTTGTGGACCACGCCTTTGATCACCAGCCGGTGGCCGTCCA
>JAUWAH010000408.1 GCA_030602145.1 Desulfobulbus sp. | reverse complement strand
CATGGAGCTGCTGGTCACCTTCACCACAAGCATACTCACCCAGATCGCCACGGTCGGTCGCTGAGCCGGACCCGATCATGGACCTGCCATTCATCCCCCTGCTCCGCTTCCAGGATTTTCTCCTCTGCCTTGCCAGGGTGGTGGCCCTGGTGGCGGCCATCCCCGCCTTTGCCGGCAGCGGTGTCGCCGGCCGAATTAAAATCGGCCTGGCGGTGATGCTCACCCTGCTCCTTTTTCCGGCCATGAGCCCGCATCTTCCCCAAGCGGCCATCAGCCTGACCGAACTGGGCCTGCTAATCGTCAACGAGGTGCTCCTGGGGGTGCTCATTGGCCTGGTTGCCCAGATGATCTTTGCCGCGGTCAGTTTCGGCGGCACGGTCATCGGCTACCAGATGGGCTTTGCCGCCGCCAATATCTTCGACCCGCAGACCACGCAGCAACTCTCCCTGATGAGTCAGTTCGCCAACATCCTCGCCCTGCTGACCTTTCTGTCGCTGGACATGCACCACTTCTATTTCCGCGTCATTGTCGAATCCTACACCCTGCTTCCTCCCGGAACACTGGATTTCTCAAATGGTGCCGTCGAGGAACTGATGCGGCTGGCCAGTCACATGTTCGTCCTCGGGGTCAAGTTCAGCGCCCCGGTGCTGGCCCTGCTTTTGCTCACCAACCTGGTGCTCGGCATTCTCGCCCGCGTCTTTCCCCAGCTCAACGTGTTCATGCTCTCCTTTCCCCTCAACATCGGCATCGCCTTTCTTGTCATCGGCCTGACACTGGGGGGGACCTTTGCTGTTCTGCGCCGTGAATTTGACACTGCCGGCGAAAACATCCTCAACCTGTTGCAACTCCTTCGCTGACTCATCCGGAAAACGGCTGCTGCTTCCCTGCCATCGGAGCTACCGGGTAAGCAATTTTCCAATTGTCAATCAGGTGCGTTCCTTGCATTTCTGTTTTCCAGGGGCCTGTCAGGGACCGATGGCAGGGATCGAAAGCCGTTGGGCGATGGAGGCCATGACCACATCCCGGGAAAGCTATGGCCGAAGAAACCAATACCGGAGAACGCACCGAAACCCCGTCATCCAAACGGCGGGCTGATTTTCGCAAAAAGGGGCAGGTGGCCCAGAGCCGCGAAGTGCAGACTGCGGCCATGTTCACGCTGATGCTCGTTTTCTGGCTGTTCTTTGCCCCCCTGTTCTGGGCGGAAGCCCGGGAGATGGTCACTGCCGTCTGGCGTGCCAGCGGCGAGTACGATGTCACCCCCTCCTCCCTGATGCAGTTGGCCTACTTTCACGGCGCCAGCCTGGCCATGCTCCTGGCGCCCCTGTTTCTGACCGCCCTGGTCATCGGTTTTTTGGCCACCTTCCTTCAAATCGGCTGGCTGTTCACAACCCAGCCGCTCATTCCCGACCTGAACAAGCTCGATCCAATCAAGGGAATGGGCCGTCTTTTTTCCAAACGGTCGCTGGTCGAGGTAGTCAAATCCCTGCTCAAGGTGGGCTTGATCGGCTGGATCGCCTTCAGAACCGTGGAAGGAGAACTTGACCAGGCCCTGCTGCTCACCGAGATGCCGATCGACGTCACCATCCTCTATCTCGCCAAGACCAGTGCCTTGATCATGGCCAAGGTGGCGGCCATCATGATCGTGCTCGCCGTCCTCGACTATGCGTTCGTGCGCTGGGAGATGGAGGAGAAGATGAAGATGACCAAGCAGGAACAGAAGGAGGAGATGAAGGAGACCGAGGGTGATCCGCACATCAAGTCAAAAATCCGTTCCATCCAGCAGCAGATGGCCCGCAAGCGGATGATGGCCGCCGTGCCCCACGCCGACGTGGTCATCACCAACCCCACCCACATCGCCGTGGCCATCAAGTACGAGGCCGGCAAGATGGAGGCTCCGGTGGTCCTGGCCAAGGGGCAGGATCTGGTGGCGGAAAAAATCCGGGAAATTGCCCGGGAGCACCGCGTTCCCCTGGTGGAGAATCCACCGGTGGCAAGATTATTGCATTCCAAGGTCGAGGTGGGGCAATCGATCCCGGAAGAACTGTTCAAGGCGGTGGCCGAAATTCTGGCCTACGTCTATTCGCTCAAAGGTAGGTAGACATGGAAGCAACAGGGGCGCAGACGCTGCTCGGCCGGTTCAAGTCGGCGGATCTCCTGCAGCGCAGCGACATTATGGCCTCGCTGGGGTTGATCGGCATCCTCATGCTGATGATCATCCCCCTGCCGGCCATGATCCTCGATGTCTGCTTGGCGCTCAACATCACCATTGCCATTCTCATCCTGATCATCAGCCTCTACACCGAAAAGACCGTCGAATTCTCGATCTTTCCCGCCGTGCTGCTGACCACCACCCTGTTTCGCCTCTCGCTCAACGTCGCCTCCACCCGTTTGATCCTGCTGTACGGCCACGAGGGCATGGGCGCGGCCGGCTCGGTCATCCAGGCCTTCGGCCAGTTCGTGGTCGGCGGCTCCTACGTGGTCGGCCTGGTGATCTTCATCATCCTGGTGGTCATCAACTTCATCGTCATCACCAAGGGTGCCGGCCGTATTGCCGAAGTGGCGGCCCGGTTCACCCTGGACGCCATGCCGGGCAAGCAGATGGCCATCGACGCCGATCTCAACGCCGGCCTGATCGACGAGGCCGGGGCCCGCAAACGGCGGGAGGACATCGCCGCCGAGGCCAACTTCCATGGCGCCATGGATGGTGCCTCGAAATTCGTCCGCGGCGACGCCATCGCCGGCATCATCATCACCATGATCAACATCGGCGCCGGCTTCATCATCGGCGTGGTCCAGAAGGGCATGCCACTGGCAGAGGCGGCCAAGAACTACACCATCCTCACCGTCGGCGACGGCCTGGTCGGCCAGATTCCCGCCCTGATCATCTCCACCGCCGCCGGCATGCTGGTGACCCGCTCCGCCGGCCGGGAAGATTTCGGCACCGAGATGAAGGCCCAGTTCACCCGTTACGCCAAGGCCCTCTGGGTGGTGGCGGGTATCCTCCTGGCCTTTGCGCTCATTCCCGGTCTGCCCTTTACGCCCTTTCTCCTCATTGCCGCCCTGCTGGCCACCATCGCCTACCGCCTCGACAAAGCGGAGGCGGCCAA
>JAUWAH010000058.1 GCA_030602145.1 Desulfobulbus sp. | reverse complement strand
GTGGCCGCCTTCCACCGGAATGCCCGGCCGGATTCGACTGGAATGCGTGGCCGACTTCACCGGAATAGGCACGCGCTTCACACTCCTGTCTGGTCACGGTTCGGCAAACAACTCGCCGATTGTCGCCGGTATCTTTCCCTTGGGGGTGAGACTGTGGTTCAGGTCGATACTGTAGACACCGAACCACTGCTCCGGATCATCCTCGTCCTGGCGAAGAGCCTCCTCCGGACCCTTGGCGGTCTTCCACCACTCGTCGTGCAATTCGAAAAACACCAGGCCGCTGAACTTTTCCTTGCCGGCGGCAGTGCGGATATCCCGCCACACGGCCCGAAAGGCGGCGGGCACATCCTCAACCTTGTGACCGCCGAATCCGGGTACCCACGGTCTGGGCTCATACGGCGAGGTTGCCAATCCCACCTGGGTCACCAGGATCGGCTGGGTTGACTCTCTGGCCAATTGCTCCAGATAGCCTTGATAGGTGGTGCCGGTGACCGAACCAGGCGGCGAGGTGCGCACGCCGTTGGCATAGGTGTAGACGTTGAGGCAGACCAGATCGCCCATGTCCGGCACCAGGATGTCCTCCCGGCTGACCTCGAGATCGGGTCGGTCGGCGATCGGGCCGATATGGGTCCAACTGGTATGGCAGTAGAGATGACGGCGGCCATAACGGCTCAGTTCATACTCCATGGCCTCGTCCACCAGCTTGGCCATGGCCACCTCGGTGGCAGTGCGATTGGTCACGGTCAAATGCTTGCCCTTATAATCGCGGACCTCAGGATGGCGGGCATTGGTGGACTTGACGCATTTGGCCTGCAACTCGTCGCCGATGGAAAATAGCACCAGCCTGTCCGGCCGGCCGACCCGGTAGGTGTGGTCGATTACCTCCTTGATGTCCCGCAGGGTCTTGGCCTGGAACTTGGGAGCGAGGAAATCGTCTTCATAAGCCCAGACCCACACGTCCTGGCCGTAGACCATTTCGGTCCGATCAAGGGCCTTGAAAAAATTGGCCGGCATCAGGCGCGGAAAGACATGGAGATAGGTGACGTTCATCTCCTCCATCAGGGCGAGATGACGATCATAACGGTCGTCATTGCCCGGCGCCATGCCGCGGACCGGCGTTTCACCGGGGAGATAGGGCGAATAGCCCATGCCCCGGAAAAAGACCGGCGTCTCCGGCCTGCTCAGGTCAATCAGTGAGGTACCACGGGCGACAAAGCGCAGCGGTTGGGGCGTTTGCGGATGAAGGGTCATGGTCTTGGCCGGCCCGGCCATAGCCGGAACCACGGCCGGCACCAACAGGGCCAGGGCGAGCAGCCAGGCAAGCAGAGTGTGATGTACTGTCATGGTGTATAAATTGGCAATAAGAGGAGGGGAAACTCTCGCCTGAGCATTGCAACCACAGCGAGAAAACTCTTGGACGCTCAACTCGTTGAGAGCGCAGTAAGAAATCTTGTGCCCTGTGTCAAGGGATTCCTTGCCTCGACCGAAATGACGGTGAGGAGCGTAGCAAAGAAAAATATTTAAACTATTCCAAGTATTTATCGATCAGGTCAAAATGAAAAACCGATCATTCTGCTGTTCTTTGCAAGGATGTCATGCTTTATTTTTCCGAACAAACGCACGATTCAGGATGTACCTCTTTGGCAAGATGCCCTGTGTCAGGCCTCCATCAGTAAAAATTCCCTGAATGAGCCGCGCATGCAGTGATTGGAGGCCATAGCCGCCGAGTAGGCGCCGGCATTGATCAGCGCCAGATGGCTGTGATCGGCGAGGTCCGGCAGCATAGCCTCCGCATACCACACATCCAGGGCCTCATTGATGTTGCCGACCACGGTCATGGGCGTGAAGGTTGGATGGTCGCCGTCCAGGTGGAGCGGCAGAGGCTGGAACGGCAGGTTGTAATAGGCCGGTTCCGGAGCGATATTGAACCCTCCATCCACCCCGACAAAGGTGGTGGCCTGCTTCTTCTCGACAAAGGTCTTCTCCAGCAGCAGCAGCCCGGCATCCTTGACGATATAGTCGCCGGGTTCCACCTCCAGATGCAGATCACGGCCGCCAAACTGCCGGTGAAGCACTGCTGCCCATTGGTCCAGGTCGAGTGGTTGATCGCCGGGCAGGTGGGGTACGCCCAAACCGCCACCGATGTTGACCCGCTCCACCGTACCTGCGGCCTCGATGAAGGCAAAGCAATGGCCGATGATCCGTTCCAACTGGTCAAGCTGCGGGGTCAGATAGCCGCAGCCGGTGTGAAAATGGATCTTGGTTACCCGCAGCCCATGTTGCCTGGCGGTGTCCAGTGCTTCGGCAAACTGTTCTTCATAGATGCCGAATTTGGTGGTCACTTCCCCCGCGTAGTGCAGTTTGTCATTGTCCACCCGGCCGATGCCCATGGCCGGATTCACCCGCAGACCGATGGCTGTGCCAGGCTTCAGCGTCCCCCAGCGGCGAATGGCATGGATCGAATCGCAATCCATGCACAGCCCATCGTAGCGCGCCAGCATGTCCAGATCCCGCCAGGAGAGACTTGTGGCCGTGAAAGAGATATCTTCCGGTACAAAACCGCAACTCACCGCATGCTCGACCTCGAACGGCGAACAGGCATCGATACCGCAGAGTCCACTCTGTTTGAGCAGGGTCAGCAACGGTGCGAAACGGTTGGCCTTCATGGCGTAATGGAGGGTGAAGCGGCCCGCCAACCCGACAGCGTTGAGGGCCGTGTGCAGACGGACAAGATTGTCCCTGACCCGGGCGGCCGAGTAGACAAAGGCAGGGGTGCCGAACTGATTGGCCAGTTGCTGCACCGATCGGCCATGAAAGATGAGTTGATTGTGCTGGTAGCAGAGGTCTGCCCTCTGCCACCAGGTGTAATAGTCCCGGGAGTTCAACGGTGGTCCTGCTTGAGTTGACCAGGTTCGGACCGGGCGATGGCTGCCGGATGGACCTCCTTGCGCCCGGTGACCCACCCGCGGCAGTTGGGAGCGCCGCAGGAGCAGGGAAACTGCTTATAGAGCACATCCTCGGTCTCGGCGTAATCCATATACAGAAAACTGTTGGCGGTGATATCCCGCAGGGCGGTCACGGTCAAGGTGACCATGTTCAAGGAAATGTTGGGGGCACAGGAATGGAGGAAAAAACCGCTGAAATAGGGATCGAAGAGGTGAGAGTTCGGGGTGATCTGCAGGGTGTGCTGGCGGATATCGGGAACAATGTGTCCGGCCATGCGAGCAATCACCTCGCCCTCGGCAAAGGAGCGGTAAGTAATCACGCCCCTGCCGATCAGTTCATCTTTGAAAACTACCGCAAAGTCAGAGTGTTTTGGGAAGAGGGGGTCCTTCCCGAATTGGTCGGGGTACAACATGTGCATCATCTCCACGAAGAGTGACAAGCCCGTCCATATCGGCAACGAACAACCGTACATCACGCGACCGGAAGGTGATGACGCACGGAGGGCCGTTCTCGCCAATTGTTACGAGAATGACAATGGTTAAGAAACAAAACCCATCAACAGCATATCTGCGGACAGGTGACCAACAGAAAAAAAGGAGCATCCCGAACAGCCCGGATTTCAAGGCAGTCAGGCGGACATCACAACAATTTCCCGAAATATGAGCAAACAGAACAACGCGTTGTTTTGCACTTGCCTCTCGGCAAGATTCCAATCCCTTCGAGATCATGGTTGTTCATCGTTGACTCAGCCAACTATCCGGTCGTGGAGATTGCCGGATGGCGGCAATCACACTCCTTGAGCTTTGTTTCTCGATGCACTTCCACTCTGTCTGGTTGTACCCTCCTTGCCACCAGCCGTCTGGGGCATTGGTCATCTCTTGGTGATCAGCTTTGGTTTCACCGTGCAGCCATGACTATGGTCCATTTCGGCCGACCATGTTCCGGCCTAAAAATTTTTGCGATTTTATATATTCCTCCAAGGTTTGCAACTGCAAATATGATGGTTTCGCAAAAAGAATCGTTCTACTGCTCGGACGAACGAACCAACATGAAATAGCATATGATTCTGAAATGTTAGCTTTGCGTTAGAACCGGGCAACAACCAAATTTTCCCCTGGGGTGGATACCACTGCCGAGGACAATGGTCAGAAAACTCTTGCGGCGCAATGCTTCCGGGGCTGCATGGGGAAAAAGAAAAAAATGATGCCGGAACGGAGAGGACAGTCTTCGGCGCGTGCTTCAGTGTCGAGGCTGGGGGATGCCAGTTGTCTCGGGGAAGGGAGCGGGAAAATCGGTAATAATGCCGGTTGCGCCGGCTTCAATGAGACAGCGCTGCCGATGCGGTTCGTTGACGGTGAAGACATTGACATGCAAGTCGGCGGTCCGCAGAGTGCGGATCAGCGAGGACGAGGTGATCGAATCCTCAGGATGGTACGCCCAGACCCCAAGATTGAGGAGATAGGCAAGCAGGTCGTCGGGATGTGCGCCCTCCTGCAGGGCGGCGGTGGCGATCTTCGGGGCCAGCCGATGGCAGTGGCGCAGCATCAGGTGGTTGAAGGAGGAGATCAGAACCAGGTTGCCGGCACTGGCGCCGTCGATCACAGCCACCACCTCGGCAACCAGCACCTCGTTCATCCGGTCCGTTCCCAGATCCTTGAGTTCGATGTTGAGCGCCATACCCTGGTGCATTGCCCAGGCCAGGGTTTCGCGGAGCGTTGGGATCCTTTGCGGCATCAGGGCCAGCAGCGAGTCCAAGTCCACCCTGCCCGAAGCAATGGTCCCGAAGGGGTCGTTCTCCACGAACCAGGAACCGGCGTCCAACCGGCGCAGGGCGGCCAAAGGCCAATCTTCGAGCGCCAGGGAGGCCATGCCCAGTTCGGCAGCCTTCCGGCCGGCATCGCTGGTCCTGGCCAGCATCCGGTCATGGAAGACCACGGCGACCCGATCGGAACTGAGCCGGACATCGAGTTCGATCATGTCGCACCGCCCCAGGCTGGCGGCAAATGCACAGAGGGTGTTTTCAGGGAAGCAGGCCCGAAAACCGCGATGGGCGATACACAGGGGGGATTCGCCCAGCCGGTTGAACACCGACTGACCGATGAGGGCACCGCTCACGGCATTACCGGGTTTCGGATGCAAGGTCCGCGGTCCCGAGCAGTCGCTCCCGGGCGAGAATCCAGTCCACCGCAGCGGCCAGATCCTCGGCCACATGGGCCGGCTGAACCGGATGACTTGGCCCGACGAAGGCGGCATCGCCGCGGCCGTATCCGGTCAGGACCAGAATAGAGGTCGCCCCGACCGCAGCGCCGCAACGCACGTCCGACCAGCGATCGCCCACCACATAAGAGCGGCGCAGATCGAGGTTTAAGTCGGCGGCCGCCTGTTCGAGCAGGCCGGGACGCGGTTTGCGGCAGGTGCAGGCAAGGCGGAACCGTTCCTCCTTGGCCTCGGGGTGATGGGGGCAGACGTAGAGGCCGTCGACATGGGCACCGTCGAGGGCCAGCAGACGATGCATGGTTTCGTGCACCTGGTCGAGCAGCGATTCCGGGAAATAGCCCCTCGCCAGCCCCGACTGGTTGGTGACCACCACCACCGGCAGGCCGTGGGCATTAAGGTTGCGGATCGCCTCCCCAACCCCCGGCAGGAGGTGAAAACGGGTCAGGTGATTGATGTACCCCATCTGCTCGTTGATGGTACCGTCCCGGTCGAGGAAGACCGCCGGCCTCAATGATCCCTTTCCGCCTGTCCCTGCCGCTGCCGTCATCATCCCTCTCCCAGTTGACCGAATACCGCGGCGGCCACTTCGTCAGCGGTGATCAGTTTCATGCAGCGGAAATGTTTCTCGGGGCACTGGCTTTTCTTGCAGGGACTGCATGCCAGTGGTTTACGGATAACCATGGCGTTGTCGGAAAAGGGCCCGGTGGCTATATGGTCGGTGGAGCCGAAGATGGCCACCAGCGGGGTACGCAGGGCGGCAGCCACATGCATGGGGCCGGAATCATTGGTGACGAATACGTCGCATTCGCCAATCAGGGCCATGGCCTCGATCAAGGTCGTGGCACCGGTGAGATCGATTATCCGGGAGGAGGCTGCCCCGGCACCACGGATGATGGCAGCGGCGGTCTCCTTGTCAGCCGGGCTGCCGAACAGGAGGATGCGGGCATCGGTCTGACTGCTGAGGAGAACCGCCAACTCGGCGAATTTGTCCGCCGGCCAGCGTTTGGCCGGCCCAAAGGCGGCGCCGGGGTTGAAACCGATCAACGGAAAACTGCCTTTGGCCTTGCCGGTCAAAGCTTCGAGCCGCCTTCGGGCGTTCTCGACCTGGTCACCGGGAATAAATAACTCCAGTTCATTGGGAGCAGTTTTGAAGCCAAGACCGAGCATGATCCGCTGATAATAATTGACTTCATGTTTTTTATTCAACTCATTGATCTTCTGGACGCCATGCGTCAACAACAACCCGCGGCCGTCGGTGGTGTAGCCACCACGAACCGGGATGCCGGCAGCCAGGGTGATCAAGGCCGCCTCAAAGGCGTTCTGGAGCAGGATGACGCAATCGAACGTTTCCCGGCGCAACTCGCCCGCCAGTTGCAGCATGCCTTGAATGCCCTTGTGCCGACCTTTTTTGTCGTACAACAACAATCGGTCCACCCGCGGGCTGTAGCGAAAGACATCGCTCACCCACGGATGGACCAGCATGGTGATCTCGCTTTCGGGAAAATTCTCGCGGATGGTTCGTACCGCCGGCGTGGTCATCACCGCGTCGCCGATCCAGTTGGTGGAGCGGACCAGAATTTTCTGCGGATGATGGGGCCAAGGCTTCACGGCAGTCTCTCGCCCGCTTCCGCCGCCAGCAGATGGGCCAACCGCTCGACGGCAAAGCCGATGGTCGCATCCTGGGAAAGCGCGATCTCATAGTTGACGATGGCTTCGTTGCGCTCGCCCAGCCGCTCGAGATTCAGGGCCAGATTGGCATAGTCGATGGCTGAAACCGGATTGAGTTCGACCGCCCGTCGGAAATGGTTCGCCGCCTCGGCATGGCGACCGGTCTTGTAGCAGCAGACTCCCAGGGTGTTGTAGATATCCGGTCGTTCTTCGTCGAGCCGCAACCCCTGCTCCAGCATGACGATGGCCTCGTCGTACCGTTCGAGATCGCGAAGACAGGAGCCGATGTAGGAATGGAGATAGGGCAGATCTTCCCCGGCCGGGTCCAATTCCATGGCCTGCCGGAAACAGGCCAGGGCCTGCGTGGTCTTTCCCTGGTCGTACAGTGCCCTCCCCTGGAAAAAATGCAGGTAGTAGGCGTGGGGCATGGCTGCCTGCATGGAGGCCAGCTTGGCGGCAAGGTGGTCACCATCGAGCAGGTCGGCGGCCAGCTTGGCGGCGAACAGGGCGGCATTGCCTCCCATGGCCCGTTCCCTGAAATGGGCACCGGGAATAATGGTGTAGACGGCAGGGATGTGCAGTTCCGGATGGGTGGTATTCACCACCAGCACCTCCATGCCGATTCGTTGCAGGGCCGCCACGCACCGGTTGATCTCAACGAGAATATCGTCGTCCTTGAGATCGATCATCTCCTCCAGGCGGATGACGCCGTCGCTGTGCACCAGATAGTCGACCTCGTCCAAGCTCAACGGCTTGGGCAGGCCGCTGGCCACGTAATTGGAGCCGCTGATAAAGTCGCCGGCCAGCTGGGCCACCTCGGTCAGGGCCCGGATCAGGGCCTTGTTGGCATCCGGAGTGGTGCCGGCGGTATAGACGATCTCGCTTTTCTCGGGGAAGGTGGCCGGGTCCCAGGCCAGGGCGCCGATGGTTGGAATGCCGGTATCCAGCGAAAAATCGTTGAGATACACCTCAATGCCGTTACGGCGGAACTTGGCGAGCAGCTCAAGGGCCACCGGATCGGTGATTGAGGCCTGATCAATGGCCGGTGTGGGGATGTGGTCGCGGGAGATCAGTCCGCAGACATGCCGCTCCACCACTTCGCTGATGCCCTGGATCACCGCCTCCTCGAAGGTGTTGCCCGCCGAAGGGCCATTGAACTCGTTGATCGCGTAAAACCAGGAAAAGGGAACCAGCAGCGGGGTGTTGTCGGACAACCGCAGCGCCCAGGTCCACCTTAGCGGCAGGCCGACAAGCAGTTGCCGCAACTGTTCGACCGCCAAATCAGTATCATGCACCGACTGCAGCAGGGTTTCCATGGGCAGAACCGGATGCCCCTGGGCCTCCATGGCCTCGTAGTCGCCGACGAGGAATTTTTCAGGATTATTAAGAAAACTAAAAAAACTGAACCGCTCGCCCAACTCCATACAGGCGCTGGCCCGCGATTGCTCGGGTGTCGACCCCTTGCCCATCTGTTTCTTGTTGCCGATGATCCGGTGGGCATCCGCGCCGCAGATACTGAAATAGACGGGGATGTCGAGGCGGCCTGTGTCGATGCGACGGATCTCCTTGAGGATATCGAGGCGGGTCGCCTTTAACCGGTCGTGAAACCGGGCCACGGTCTCCTCGGGGGTTCAGGCCTTGTCCTGATCGTAGGTGTAGTGCTTGGGGCAGGAGTGCAGGGTGATGATGCCGTTGTTCATGACTGCTCGTGTTGGGGGCGGCGAGGATCTGACCCGGGGGCCTCAGTGGTCGCCGGCGGTATTGGTCATGGATGGACAATGGTCGTCAGGCCGAGCCGAGATGCGATCCGGTTCAGACGCAGACACCACGAGTGACCATGGGGAACCAGAACCACGATCCTTGTCAGGCCGGCGTCTGTCTCCGGGATGAGGGTGATTTCCAACCGTTCCGCGGGAATCAGCGAGCCCATCCGATCCGGCCACTCGACCACGCAGACACCCGGAAGGTCGAAATAATCAAGCAAACCGGCCAACTCGACCCCCTCCTCGCCAGTCAGCCGGTACAGATCCATGTGATAGAACGGCAGGCGGCCGCGGTGTTCGTGCACCAGAGCAAAGGTCGGGCTGGAAACATACTGATCGTCACCAACTCCCATTGCCTTGGCCAGCATCTGGGCGAGGGTGGTTTTTCCCGCACCCAGACCTCCAGCCAAAAGCAGCACATCGTTCGGGGCAAGCACCTCGGCGACGGCCTCTGCCAACGGTCGCAACTCGTCTGTGCTCGAGCAGCGAAGGGTCAGGGGTGCGGTGTCGGAGTACGACATGGTGGTCTCGATGGTGGCGGTAGAGGTCATCCGGCGCGAAGTTCCCACGCCTTGGTCCCGGCGCGCCAAACGTACCATAGGCCGACCATTTTATGAAGCCGGAAATGACCGGCATCCAGGATGTGGCTTGATCCGGCGAGGCAGGGACGCGGTTGAAACCATTCCGCGGTTTCCATGTATGATG
>JAUWAH010000431.1 GCA_030602145.1 Desulfobulbus sp. | reverse complement strand
CTGGCCGCGGCCATCCGCCAGAGGCTGGAACAGGCCGGTGTGATCATCCGGCCGATGGAGCCGGCCTGAAGGCGACCATGGACGAGCGGGACATGCTAGGGGCATCTCTGTTTGCAACGGTCCGGTTTCGGATCGGCGGTGACCGGATGCTGCTGGCCGACTACGGCCAAGGGGTCGACCCGGCCGTCAACGAGCGGGTCCGGCGGATGGCGGCCCTGGTCAACGGGACCGGCCATCCGGCCATCGAGGCGGTGGTTCCCGCCTACTGCACCCTGGCGATCCACTACAATCCCCTGGCCACCGACCCCGAAACCCTGATGCACCTGCTGCGCGATCTCGAACAGCATCTGGAGTCGGCCGCCGTGCCCGAACCGGCCGTGATCGACATTCCGGTCTGTTACGGGGGCGCCTTCGGGCCCGACCTGGAGGCCGTCGCCTCCCACAACCATCTCAGTTCGGACGAGGTCATCCGTTTGCACAGTCACGGGCGCTACCGCGTCTATGCCATCGGCTTTTCCCCCGGCTTCTGCTATCTGGGCGGGCTCGACCCGCGCCTGGCCACCCCACGCCTGACCACCCCGCGTCTGCGGGTGGCGGCCGGCTCGGTGGGCATCGGCGGCGACCAGACCGGGGTCTATCCCCTGGCCAGCCCCGGCGGCTGGCAATTGATCGGCCGCACGCCGCTCAGCCTGTTTGTTCCGCAGCGGGATCGTCCCGTTCTCTATCAGGCCGGCGACTCCATTCGCTTCCGGCCGATCAGTGCCGAGATGTTCGCCCGGCTGGCCGCGGAGGCCCGGCCATGAAGGCTGCCCTGCGCATCCTGGCAGCGGGGGCTGGGCCGACGGTCCAGGATCTGGGCCGTCGCCAGGCCCGTCACCTGGGCATACCGCTCTCCGGAGCGCTGGACGACTATGCCCACCGGGTGGCCAACTGGCTGGTGGGCAACGGCGCCGGGTGCGCCACCCTGGAAATGACCATGCTCGGGCCGCGCTGCGAGGTTCTGGCCGCCGTCGATGTCGCGGTCACCGGCGCGGCCATGGGCCTGCGGCTCAACGGCGCGGCGGCGCCCCAGTGGACCTCGATCCGGGTGGCAGCGGGCGATCTGCTCGAACTGGGCACGGCGACCAACGGCTGCCGAGCCTATCTCGCCGTCAGCGGCGGCATTGCGGTCCCGAAAATCCTGGCCAGCCGGTCCACCTCCCTGGTGGGCGGATTGGGCGGGGTGCAGGGACGAGCCCTGATGGCGGGCGACCTCCTGCCCGCGGGCGCCGGACCATTGCTCGCCTCGCCCCGCCGCCTGCCGTGGACGCCCCTTTATCCGGACCATCTCGTCCTGCGTGCCGTTGCCGGGCCGCACGACCACCTGTTCCGGCACCATCTCGATGATTTTTTTGACCAGGCCTTCACCTTCAGCCCGCAGAGCAACCGGCTGGGCTGTCGGTTAAGCGGACCGACCGTGGCGCTCGACCCCGGTGCGCCGGCGAGCATCGTCTCAGAACCGGTGGCTTCGGGCGCCGTTCAGGTGCCCGCCGACGGCCAGCCGATTGTCCTCCTCAACGAGCAGACCATCGGCGGCTATCCCTGCATCGCCACGGTTATTTCAGCCGATCTCTGGCGGGTCGGCCAGGCCAGGCCGGGGGACAGGGTCCGGTTTGTCCCTGTCTCCCTGGAGGAGGCACGACAAGCCGCCGCCCAGTGGCATGATTTTCTGGCGGCAACGGAGCGGCTGCTGACCGCCGGCCGGGAATCCGCACGCTGTTGACAAGGGAGGATATATGACACGGCAACGGTTGCGTGAACTGATCATCAGGCGGGAGTGGTGCAAGGGCTGCTCGATTTGTGTGGCCCTCTGTCCCAAACAGGTCCTGGAGCTGGACGGGGCCGGCAAGTCCACCGCGGTCAGGCCAGCCGACTGCATCTGCTGCCGGATGTGCGAGCTGCACTGTCCCGATCTGGCCATCACCGTGGTGAGTGAAGAGGAGGACGGCCATGCGGGGTAGAATTCGTTTTGTCCAGGGCAACGAGGCCTGCGTCGAGGGGGCGCTCTACGCCGGGCTCGGCTTTTTTGCAGGCTATCCGATCACCCCCTCCACCGAAATCGCCGAGTTGCTGGCCGCACGGCTGCCGGCGCGCGGCGGCAAGTTCATCCAGATGGAGGACGAGATTGCCTCGATGTGCGCCGTGATCGGTGCCTCGCTCACCGGCAGCAAGGCGATGACCGCTACCAGCGGTCCCGGGTTTTCGCTCATGCAGGAGGCCATCGGCTATGCCTGCATGGCGGAGATCCCCTGCGTGATCGTCAATGTCCAGCGGGGCGGGCCATCCACCGGCAACCCCACCCACGTCGGCCAGGGCGATGTCAACCAGGCCCGCTGGGGCACCCACGGCGACCACAACATCATCGCCCTGACCGCCTCCAACCACCAGGACGTCTTTGCCATGACCGTGGAGGCTTTCAACCTGGCCGAAACCTACCGCACCCCGGTGATCCTGCTCTTCGACGAGATCATCGGCCACATGCGGGAACGGCTGGTCCTGCCCGAGCCCGGCGATGTGCACCTGGTCGAGCGGCTGCGCACCTCGGTGCCCAAGGATGTCGATTACTACCCCTACCTGCCCCGGGAGGACGGTCGCCTGCCCATGTCCGACTTCGGCGGCGAGCACCGCTACAACGTCACCGGCCTCTACCACGATATGTGGGGTTTTCCGTCGAGCAACCCCAAGATCGTCAGCGGCCTGCTCCGTCACCTGATCGACAAGATCGACAACCGGGTCCACGAGATCAGCCGCCTCAAGGAGCATTACATGGAGGACACGGAATATGTTCTGGTGTCCTACGGCGCCTCGGCCCGTTCGGCGATCCACCTGGCCAAGGAGCGGCGGTCCAAGGGCGAGAAGATCG
>JAUWAH010000417.1 GCA_030602145.1 Desulfobulbus sp. | reverse complement strand
CTGGCCGCTCCGCACGGCGGTATCGACTGTTGCCAGATCGCCCGGGTCGACTGGATGGACCGCGACCAGGTCAAGGATTTCTATGGCAATCCAGACAGCCGCAGGCAGCACTGCATCCAGGTGGTCGGCGAAACCGCCCGGGCCCTGGGAGAGTTGCTGGAGAAGGAAGCCGAATGGATGGCCGCCAAGAAGGCCGAGCAGAATCAGGGTAAATAGACGCGGGCGGTTTCCGCTCCGCCGCTGAACAAGGCAGTCGTTTGACTGCCTTTTTTCTATGCATGTGATGGTTTCGACTCCGTTGCCAAGCCGGAGTGCAGATCTTTTCTTATTCGTTGTGGCCGGTCAATGTATCCCGGCCATGCGGGTCTTATCAAACGAGGAAGCAGTATGGAGTGGTTTAATTTTTCCGCCGGCGAGGGCAAACAGATCAAACGGGCCCTGGAGTTCATCGCCAGCCAGGAGGTCGATCTCGATCGCCTGGCCAACCGGACTCTGATCGTCAAGACCGAGAACTTCGAGGATGCCTGCGAGGAGGCGGCCCGCTACTTTCCCGGCCTGGGCCTGGAGAGCGCCAATGGACGCCTGGTGTTCAATACCGCCAGGGATGGCCTCCACAAGATCCTGATCAACAGGGAGAAAATTTCCGGTCTCTCCTATATCCACGCCCTGGTGACCGAACTGGTCCATTTGGACAACGTGAGCCGCTACAACGAAGACCACGGCAACGTCTACCGCCTCCAGGCCGAGCAGGCCATTGCCGATCATTATTACGAGTTCCTGCTCTGGTCCAAATTTCAGGCCATGCGCGTCGCCACTCGGGTGCATGCCCTGGTGGCCTGGCACGATCTCAACGGCGATGCGCCCCCGGTGGACGGCCGGTACCAGTTCGCCCAACCGGTCTTTCCCGGCCAAGGGGTCGGTGCCGCCCTGAAGAGCGGTGCCCGGGCCGAAACGATCACTGCCTGGCGGGAGAGTTTGTGGGATCTGCTTGAGGAGTTGTCTTTTTATTTCGGGCAACTGGCCTTTTATCAGCACGAGCCGCGGCCCGCCGACCTCGACGACCATTTTCCCGCTGAAACCCTGGAAACACTGGTGGGGCTGGACAACTGCCTGGCCTTTTATGCCGCCCTCCAACGGGCCCGCGACTATCCGGGCTGGCTGACGGAAAAACATGCCCTTCGCCGGGCCATCGTCACCATGCAGGTGCATGGCAGCAAACGGTTTGAATCGTCAACCTGACGATATATCTGGGCGCGGAAGAGAAGGTTTGACCGGGCAGCCATGGGTCGGTGCCGGTTGTATCCGTGCACCGCGTAGGTCTCAAATGGCAAGCAGATCCTCGAAGTTGATGTCGGCGCCGAGGACACCGACCAGAACGCCGCCCCGGCGAACCGGCACTGCGATGGTCAGACAGAACGAATCGGTGGCCTGGGACCGGTAGATCTCGGAAATAAACGATTCGTCCTTTTCCCGCACCCGCCTGAACCATTCCCGCCTGCTCCAGTCCCTTCCCTTGACCGAGGCGTCGCAGACCGTCGTCTGGCCACTGCGCAGGATGTTGCACGATACCTGGATGCCGGCTGCATCGGTCAGGTAGACCAGTTCCAGATACTCCAGCGGCAGCATGAGCCGTTGCAGAGCCTGATCGGTCCGCGGCCCCGGACTGCGGACATCGGGATCCTCGGCCATGGTTGCCACCGCCCCTTCAGCCTTGCGGTACTGGGGCAGGATGAAGATACCGGTGGCCAGCAACTGCTCTTCGGTGAGCGTCTTCACCCGTTCGGCCAATTCTGCCAGTTTGGCGCTGTCGCTCTGGCCCTCCCTGCCGATGGCAGCGATACGGGTGATGTCGCCGGCAAAATGCGCCATGGCCTTCTGCTGATCGGAGACGGCACCGATCACCAATTCCAATTGACCGTGAAAACGGCGATGCTCACGGCTGACCTGGGCCAGGGCCGCCGAGGATTCCCGGCTGCTCTCGACCCCTGACCCTACCCCTTGCTGGACCCGCGACAGCCCGTCCACCGTCTCCCGGATCAGTTCGCTGATGGCCCGAAGCGACCGGTTCACCTCTTCGGCTGCCTTGGCGCTTTCCTGGGAGAGTGTCCGAATTTCCTGGGCGATGACCCCGAAACCGGCACCGTGAGCGCCGGCCCGCGCCGCCTCGATGGAGGCGTTGAGCGACAGCAGGCCGGTGTGGTCGGCGATGTCGGAAATGGTCTCGATGATCTGGCCGATGGATCGGGACCGGTTGTCGAGGTCGGCTATGGCTGAAGAAAGGTGGTCCACGTCCCGGGCCATGACCCGGGTCCGTTCCAGGGCCTGTTCGGTCAACACGGTGGTTCGGTCGATTTCGGCGACGATCTCCGCCGACTGGACAAGGGCTCGATTGGCGCCATCGGCCGAGGCGCCAATGGCTTCAGCCAACCGTGAACTGGTGGCCTCGATCTGTTCGGCACCATGGGAGAGCGCGGCCGAAGACTCCCGGACCTTGCCGGCAATGGCGTGGGTCAGGGGGGCCACGGTGGCTGTGGCCACATTCCTGCGGGTCAAATCGAGGATAAACGATTGCAGGCGGCCTGACATCTGGTTGATCGCCTCGATCAGCAGATTGGCAGGGCCATGGCCGGGCAGGGAAAAGGTGCGACTCAAGTCCCAGCGGCCGGCGAGGGTAGTGCGGATCTCTGCGGCGGCCTTGGCCCGTTGGTCGGCCTTGGCGGAACGAAAGATGGCGAACTTGGCTTACAATGCCTCACTGGAAGATATCATGGACTGGTGATGGGCGCGACGGATCAGCTCCAGGGCCCGGTGGTCATCCACCGGCCGGGAAAACATGAATCCCTGGGCCTTGTCGCAGTGCAGTTCCCGCAGCCGTTCAAGCTGCTCGCGGTTTTCCACCCCTTCGGCAATGACGCTCAGGCCGAGATTGCGAGCCAGGCTGATGATCGACCGGACGATCTGGTCGTTATGATGCATCCCCTCGAACCCGCTGATGAAGGATCGGTCGATCTTGAGATGGTCGATGGGCATG
>JAUWAH010000464.1 GCA_030602145.1 Desulfobulbus sp. | reverse complement strand
GAGCAGTTGGACCAGTTTGCCTCGGTCCGCCGGCTGATCATCACCGGCGGCAAGGCAGGCGCACCGATCAACCTGAACGAGGTGCTGGCCAAGGCGGGCCATCTGCCTCTGCAGGAGTTGCAGATCATCAATTTCCGTGCTTTTGTCGCCTCGATCCCCGCAAGCATCGGCCGGTTCAAGGCACTGACCACCCTGGTCCTGGTCAACAATGCCCTCTCCGACCTGCCCGCCGCCGTGGGCAGCCTGCCGGCGCTGACCACCCTGCTGGTGGACGCCAATCCGATCGACTCGATCCTGCCCCGGGTCGAGCGACTTGCCGGGCTGCGGCAACTGGGGATCGCCAAAACCCGGGTGGGGGCCGAGGAAGTGGCCCGCATCCGTACCATCCTGCCCGCCTGCGAGGTCACGACTCCATGATGCGAACCCTCTTCCTGCCCGTGCTGGTTGTCCTCTGCTGCTGGACAGCCGTCTCGCCGGCCTCCGAGCTTGAGCCGGTGCTCTTCGTGACCGGCGAGGTCAGGCAGAACGGCGATCTCGCCGACCTGCAGGCCGAGGCAGCCCGCCGGATGAAGGAGGCGGCCAAGGATCTGGAAAGGGCGACGGCCAGCGGCAATGAGGGCGACCGCCTCCAGGCCGCCAGGGACCTCGAACAGGCGGCTTCCAGTGCCGACGCCCTGGCCCGGGCCGTGGCCGAGGCCCACCGCCAGGTGGACAACTTCGGTGCTGTCCTGGCCAACACCATCAAGAAGGAGCTGTCCTGCGCCCGGGTCCTGCGGGAACATGAACTTGCCGTCTTTTTCGAGCGGCAAAGGGAGTTGGCGATCGACCGGGCCGGAACCGACCTCGACCCGCTCGATCCCGCCAACAGTGAGATCCCGGAGGCGGAATACCAGGTCAAGATCACCGGCACGATTCCCCTGGAGCACGGCACCGCCGGCCCGCTCGCCCTCACGGCCTCCTGCACCCACAAGAAAACCTCCACCGTGCTCGCCTCGGTGGCCACCGCCCAAGGTGGCGGCGATTCCCTGGCCGGACTGGCCGACACATTTGTCGGCCAGATGGCCCGGTTCGAAATCTGCCCGTACCTCGGCAAGGTCTCGGTGTCGGTCGACCTGACCACGGACCGGGAAGAACATACCGAACGCCAGGTGTACTGCAAACGGCAAGACGGCCGTTTTGTCAGGACGGCGAGCATCCACCGCACTTCGAAGCAGCGGTGGGAGTTGGAAAAGACCGGCCGCCGCGCCGCCGGCGGCGATGTCGAGGCCACCGGGCTGGAAAAGGACCATGAGACCGAGATCGACGACTGCTACCGGTGTTCCTCGGGAGGGGAGGCCAGCCGTACCCTGACGAAAAAGACGACCAAGGAGTTCACCCTCTCCGGACTGTCGGCGGAGAGCGGCGGCAAGCAAGGCGAAACCGTCAACAAGGACGCCCGCATCCGCATCCGTTTTGTCGACAACGGCTACTATCTGCTCAAGATCGATGCCGTTTCCCAGAACGGCACGGAAATGGCGGACCTCTTCGAGCGGGCCACCGGCACCTGCGACCCCATCGACCGGGATCCGCCGCCGAAACCGGGGAAGCGCGATGTGCACCTCACCGGCGAGTGGGGGCCTTTCCGCGGCACCCCCACCGACAAGCGGCTTGCCGACAGCCAGGACGAACCGCTCAACAATCCGGCCATCGGCGAGACCGGCAAGCGCACCATCCGCTTCGACCTGCACCGGAAGTGACCCTCGCCGCCCGCCGCCGGCGACACGACCCTGTCGGCGGGTTCAAGGAGGTCCGCCAGATGCGGCGGCGTGGCCACAAAGGTGTTGACCCGCTTCCGGGAGACCTGTAATAGTTCCCACACTGTGCCGGCATCCGAAGCCGTCCGACTCCCGTATTCCGCCCTGATCGGCCGTCGGCAAACGGCGTTGTCGAACCATCGTCGCTCAGTTCGGACGCCCCTGCCCCGGCATCGCCCCATCGAACCACCGCCCCCTTCGGGCTCTGCACACGGTCCATGCAGCGCGTCGACATGCGGCCCGCTGTTTTCGTGGCACGATCCGCAACCGGGTCGCGTCCCTGTCAACCACGCATCGAAAGGAGGAGAGGATGAAACTGATTCAGGTACTCGTGGCGGTCTTGATGGCGGTGGCGCTCCCCGGCGTCTCATCGGCCAAGGAGGCACAAACCCTCAAGGAACTGATCCAACAGTACGACTCGTCGCGGTGCAGGGAGTGTCACCCGGAGATCTACAGCCAGTGGGAGCAGTCGCTCCATGCCAAGCCGATGCTCGGCCCCATCGGCAGGACGCTTGCCACCTTCCAGGGCTACGTCAATTCGCGGGACACGGAACTGAAAAAATCCCGCGAGGTGGCGCCCACCACCAAGCAATTCCTCAAACCCTGCATCGAATGCCACCTGCCGCAGATGATGGACGCCTCGGACCAGGTCGCCGACGAAATCGCCAAGGCCATTGTCGACGGTGACGAGGAGGTGCTCAGCCAACTCCAGATCACCTGCATCGTCTGTCACAACCGCAACGCCATCATCCGCAAGTTCCGCGACGGCAATCCCCAGCCGAACGTCATTTACGGCCCGAAATTCGCCGGCCCCCACGGCGACAAGACGTTCA
>JAUWAH010000369.1 GCA_030602145.1 Desulfobulbus sp. | reverse complement strand
CTGGCCTGGTGGGGCGAAGTGATCGGGTTTCTCGGGGTCGCAACCGGAGGAGCGAGCGAAAAGGCCGGGCCGTGATCCGAAGGGATCGATACCCTCTTCACCCGATGACGGCCTGATCGGGCGCCAGAGACCTCAATACGGTGCGGCCAGGTTCAAAACCGGCTGCTTGCCAGGCAACTGAAGGGTATTCGTTGACTATCCCCGGACAATTTGTCATAACATCGCAGGCAAATCACCTGTGGACGGCAGTCTTCTATCAAGACAAGTGGAGGAGCGAATGAAAGGGAACAAGAGTGCACTGCGGCGGGTATGGTCAGCCTGCCTGTGCGTGGCGGGTCTGATGCTGATGACATCCTTTGCCCATGCGGCAGCCACGATCAAGGTCGGCGCCATTCTGGCCGAGACCGGCCCGGCCGCCTTCCTTGGTGGGCCTGAATCTCGATCCCTGCACATGCTGGTTGCGGAAATCAACGCCCAGGGCGGCATCAAGGGCAAGCCCGTCGAACTGATCGTCAAGGATTCCGGCGGCAGCCCCGAAAAGGCCGTCTCCTTTGCCAAGCAACTGATCGAGGAGGACAAGGTGTTCGCCATCATCGGCCCGTCCACCAGCGGTGAAAGCTTGAGCATCAAGAAAATCGCCGAGGACGGCAAGACCATCCTCATCTCCTGCTCCGCCGCCGAAACCATTGTCAATCCGGTGACGCCGCATGTGTTCAAGACCGCGCCGAGCGATTCCTACGCGGCCCAGCAGATTTTCATGACCATGCAGAAGCGGGGGATCAAGAACATTGCCGTGCTGGCCGGCAACGACGGTTTCGGCAAGGCCGGCAAGGAACAGTTGGCCAAGAACGCCCCCGATTTCGGCATCACCATCATAGCCGAAGAAGTCTACGATAAAAACGCCACCGATCTGTCGGCCATCGTCGCCAAACTCAAGGCCAACCCCAACATCCAGGCGGTGGTCAACTGGTCGATCGTTCCCGCCCAGTCGATCCTGGCCAAGAATATCCGCCAGGCCGGCTGGGACGTACCGATCTACCAAAGCCACGGTTTTGCCAACATCAAGTACGCCGAGGCCGCGGGAGTGGCCGCCGAAGGCATCATCTTCCCGGCCAGCCGACTGCTGGTGGCCGAATCCCTGCCCGCCGGCCCGGAAAAGGATTTCCTCCTCAAGTACAAAAACTCCTACGAATCCAAGTTCAACGAGAAGGTCTCCACCTTCGGCGGTCATACCTATGATGCCATGACCATCCTCGCCAAGGCCATCGAGATTGGCGGTGACGATCGCGAAAAGGTTCGCGCCGCCATCGAGAACACCAAAGGAATGATCGGCACCGCCGGCACCTTCAACTACTCGCCCACCGACCACGGCGGCTTGGGTCTGGACGCGTTTGCCATGCTGACCGTCAAGAACGGCCAGTTCGTGCTCCTCGAAGAACAGGCACGCTGAAGAATACACCGAGACAATCTTTCCAGCGGGGGAATGGGATCACACAATCGATCCCATTCCCCCGCTTCGTTTCCGAGCTCTGCCCGTCCTTTTCCGCCTCCATCCCGTTGCCGCCGGTGTTGCCGTTCGGCCGGGTTCATGGTATAGCAGGCCCACGTCTGTCCCCGCCGTTGCCGTGTTTCGCGGAAAGGCGCCTTCACTTTGAACCATCCCCGACCAGGAGAGCCACACATCATGGAACGTACATTTGCCATCATCAAGCCCAACGCCTTTGCCGCCGGCAACGCCGGTAAGATCATTGCCCGCATTTACGCCGAAGGATTCAAGATCGTCGGCATGAAAAAGCTCTATCTGAGCAAGCGGGAGGCCGAAGGATTCTATTACGTGCACAAGGAACGCCCCTTCTTCGGCGAGCTGACCGATTTCATGTCCAGCGGCCCGTGCATCGTCATGGTTCTGGAGGCCCAAGGGGCGATCAAGAAGTGGCGTGATTTGATGGGCGCCACCAACCCGGCCAACGCCGCCGAGGGCACCCTGCGCCGCGAGTTCGGCGAGTCCCTGGAGGCCAATGCCACCCACGGTTCCGATGCCCCTGAAACTGCGGCCTTTGAGATCGGCTACTTCTTCTCCGGCCTGGAACTGCTGGTTTAAACGGCCCGTACTCCACTGTCGCCAAGGCGGTCCCATTGGGGCCGCTTTTTTTTTGCCCGCCTGTACCCCCGGGCCTGGCAAGCGCACATTTATCGTTTCTCCCGGCGACGCGAAGAGGTAGGATGGCACGAAGACACGACCAACCGTAACAAAGCAGGATGAGATGACCATGAAGAGTTATCACAAGGAACTGTTCTTTCATGTCCCGACCAGGAGGGCCTTCATCAACATCACCTCCCAGGTGGAACAATGCCTGGCGGAAAGCGGCATTCAGGAGGGACTGCTGCTCTGCAACGCCATGCACATCACTGCCTCGGTGTTCATCAACGACGACGAATCGGGGCTCCATCACGATTATGAGCAATGGCTGGAGCGGCTTGCCCCGCATGAGCCGGTCAACCAGTATCGCCACAACGGCTACGAGGACAATGCCGACGCCCACCTGAAACGGCAGATCATGGGTCGGGAGGTGGTGGTGGCGGTCACCGGCGGCCGGTTGCACTTCGGCACCTGGGAGCAGATCTTCTACGGTGAGTTCGACGGCCGGCGCAAGAAACGGGTGCTGGTCAAGATCATCGGGGAATGAGCGTCTTGACCGGATCGACCGCAGGCGGAAAGCGAACCGCGTTTCTGGCGCTGGTGTGCCGGACAGCGATCCTCCTGGCGGCAGTGGTCACGGCCGGTTGCTCGGATTCGGCCGACCGGGGGGGCGACACGCTCACCGTCTATGGCACCGTCGATATCCGCGAGGTGCAGCTTGCCTTCCAGGATGGCGGCCGCATCCTTCGGCTGGCCGTCGAGGAAGGCGATCGGGTCAGCCAGGGGCAGGTGGTGGCCGAACTCGATCCGGCCCGGTTCCGTCTGGAAGCCGAACGGTTGGCCTCCGAGGTGGCTGCCCAATCCCTTCTGGTGGAACGACTCACCAATGGCAGTCGGCCGCAGGAGATCGAACGGGCCCGGTCAGCGGTTGCCTCGGCCAGGGCCAACCTCAAGGAGGCAGAGCTGGTGCTGGCCCGCAAGCAGGCCCTGCTGGTAACCAATCGCATTTCCCGCCAGGAGGTGGACACGGCCCATGCCAGGGTGCAGACCTGGCAGGCGGCCCTGAAAACGGCCGAAGAAGAGTTGTCGTTGTATGAAGAGGGACCGCGCCGGGAAGATATCGGCGCCGCCGAGGCAACCCTGCACGCGCTTCAGGCCGCTCGGGATTTGGCCGCGCAACGGCTGGCCGACAGCCGTTTGCTGACCCCGGCCGAGGGGTTCATCCGCAACCGTATTCTGGAGCCCGGCGCCATGGCAGCGGCCGGCGCCCCGGTTCTGACCCTGGCGCTGACCAACCCTCTCTGGGTACGGGCCTATGTCAGCGAGCCAGATCTCGGC
>JAUWAH010000235.1 GCA_030602145.1 Desulfobulbus sp. | reverse complement strand
AGCCTTTTGCAAAATAAACTGCTGACGAGTTTTTTTCGTCATTCCCGCGAAAGCGGGAATCCAGAACTCATTGATTTTTCAGGGATTGGATTCCCGATGACTACCTCGGGAATGACTCAACCGTCTTTTTGCAAAAGCCTCAAAAGAAATCATTTAATGTTCACCACACCCCGGCGATGGAGATGCCGCATTTCTGGCAGCGGCCTTTATCCAGGGCCACCATTTCACTATCGAAACCGGACCTGCGAATGAGCAGGGTGGCGCATCCCGGGCAGAAGGTATCCTCGCCGCCCGAGCCGTGCACATTGCCCTCGTAGACAAAGCGCAGCCCCTCTGCCAAGCCGATCTCCCGTGCCTTGCGCAGGGTGGCCGGTGGAGTGGACGGGCGGTCGAGCATCTTGTAGGTCGGGAAAAACCCGCTCACATGCCAGGGGAGGAAGACTGACACACTGCGCAGGAACCGGGCGATGGCCCGCAGCTCTTCCTCGCTGTCGTTCAGGCCCGGAATGACCAGTGTGGTCACTTCCACCAGCACCCCCAATTCATGGAACAGGCGGATGGAGTCCAGCACCGGCTCCAGGCGGGCCTTGCACACCGTTTGGTAAAAGCCGCCGGAAAACGATTTGAGATCGATGTTGATGCCGTCGAGCACCGGTGCCAGATGGCGGATGACCTCGGCGGTCATGTAGCCGTTGCTGACAAAGACGTTGCGAATGGCTCGCTGCCTGGCCAACCGGGCGCAGTCATAGGCAAATTCGTAGAAGATGGTCGGCTCGACATAGGTATAGCTGATGCTGGCGCACCCGGAGCGCACCGCCTCCTCCACCACCGAGGCCGGGGTTCGGGTCACGCCGGTGATCCGTCCCTGATGCAGGTGGGGGTACTGCGATATCTGATAGTTCTGGCAGTGCCGGCATTGAAAGTTGCACCCCACGGTGGCGATGGACAGCGACCGGCTGCCGGGGAGGAAATGGAACATCGGCTTCTTCTCGATCGGATCGATGTTCTCGGAAACCAGCCGCCCGTAGACCAGACTGACCAGGCGGCCATCCTGATTCTCCCGCACACCGCAGATCCCTCTCTTGCCCGAAGCTATGCGGCAGCGATGATTGCAGAGCCCGCACACCACCTTGTTGTCCGATGTCCGCTGATAAAAAAGCGCTTCCTGCATGACGGTCTCCTTGATCGGGGCCACCTCTGTCGACAGCGATGACCGCCCGTGCCCGGTGGTGAACGCGGGGAGATTCCCCGGCCGGTTTAAACGCTACATTCTGATTTTAGCCTCGGTTTTCCTCGGATTTTTCTCCAGATGGCGGTAGCGGCCCAACGCCAGCTCGGCAAACCGGGTGACGATCTGGGAAAGGTCGGACCCCTGCCACAGCCGGACAAATTCCTCCTGCCCTTGAAGGGTGGCATCAAGGGTGAAGGGAGGTGTCGCATCCGGCGACAAGGCGACCTCTTCGAAACGAACCACCAGCCGCCCCTCGAAGACCTGGGCAAAGAGATCCTGCATGCAGTAGACGAAGAACTTCTTCACATCCTCCGTTGATTCGGACTGATTGATCATGTTCCTGAATTTGGGCAGCAATTCATTTTCCACCCTGGTAAACGAGTCCATTCTGGTCATGGTCTTTCCTCCGTGCGAAAACCGGGGGCGACGCGGTGCCCCGATGGGGAACATCGCTTGGCCGCACCTCCACATTGTTGGCATATTGTTGGATGCGAACGAAGAAAAAGCAAGCAAGGGTTTTTGGACAGACAATGGAGAGCCCGACTATCCAACGGCCATCGGTTTGGTCCGCAGGACTGGCCGCCAGCCCGGAAGTTCAGGGGTTGGTCGAGAGGATGGTTTGCAGGTTGGCCTTCTGGTTGGTTAGGTCGAGTTTGCGACGGATGTTCTTGCGATGGATGGAGATGGTCCCCGCCGACAGATGCATGATTTCGGCGATCTCCTTGGTCCGCTTGCCCAGTTTGACCAGGTTGGCCACCTGGATCTCGGCCGGAGTCAACCGGGTGAGTTTCGAGGAGAGATTGTTGGCAAACGGTGAGGTCAGCTCCTCGATGTTGGCCCGCAGGATCTCGACCAGCACCTGCTGCTGCTCGTTGAGGCCGCTTTTCATCAGCCGGTCGAGGAAGGGCTCCACCAGCTTGGCGGTGTTGGAGAGCACCTGTTCGGAGAGCAGCACCTTGTCCTCCTCGCGCTTGTTGAGCAGCACCTTGAGGGCGACGTTGGATTCATGCAGTTCGGCGGTCCGTTCCCTGACCCGCCGCTCCAGTTCGTCATTCATCGCCCTGAGCTTGTTCTGGATCAGGATCAGTTCGGAAATATCACGAAAACAGCCCACCGCCTTGGTGAACCGATCCCCCTGCCGGGCAAAGGGATGGATGGAGATCACGGCGGGGAACCGGTCTCCGGAGCGCCGGGCCAGGGTCATGTCGAAGGACTGCATTGCCTCGCCCTGCCTGAGTCGTCTGACCTGATCGGCGATCACACCCCTGTCCTCGGGTGGGTAGAGCTGGATCAACGACAGGCCGTGAACCTCCTCCTGCCGGTAGCCGAACAGGTTTTCGGCACCGACGCTGAAGATGTCGATGCGGGCATCCTGCTCTTCCAGGGTGCAGACGATCAGGCCGATGCTGTCCAGGGCCTGATGGATCGAGGTCAGGTTTTCTGCCTGCTCGCGCAGCTGCTCGTTGGCCGTCTCCAGCTCGCAGGTCCGCTGCTGGACCAGCTCCTCGAGATGATAGCGGTAATGCTCCAGTTCGATGCTGGTCTGTCGGGACTTGGTGACGTCCATCATCGCCATCCGGCAGAGGGGTTCGCCCGAGGGCGCCTCGAAGGACGAGCCCTCCACATAGAGATGCCGCTCACCGCCGTCGCCGTCGTCCACCCTGATCTCGCCGGTCGCCCGGCTTTCGGCCGAGAAGGCCCGTTCCAGGAAGACATGCAGCCAGCGGCGGGAAACCGGGGTCACGCAGTCGCCAAGCGGCCGGCCCAGCAGGCGGGCTCGGTCCAACCCCAGCAGGAGGGCGCCGGCTAGGTTGCTTTCCCGTATGGTGCCGCCGCGATCGACGGTGCAGTATCCCACCGGGGCAAAGTCGAACAGCTCGTAATACTTCTGCAGGCCCGCCTCGACTTCGATCCGGGCCAGGCGCAACTCCTCGTTCTGCTTTTCCAGGGCGGTGTGCTGCGATTGCAATTCCTGCACCAGCCGATCGTCGTCGGTCGGCGCGGATGCGATCGGTCGCTGAGGTTTGTCCATCTGGTCTGCTCCCTGTGGCATGTCTTCGACGGCACGGTTGGAACTGTTCCACTATCCATGATATATCCAACCGGCCGATCCGCAAAGGCGATAATCGCCCGGTGTGGTCGTTCGCAACCATTCGGGCCAGGTGTTCGGTCCTTGCATACCGATCCCGCCATGGTTTATGGTGGAGGACATCGCCGATCACCCCAATGCGGACGGAGACGACCTTTTCCGGGCCGCGATTTCACCCGAACAGGTTTGCCCAGGAGGTCATGCGCATGTTGAATTTCGAGTTCCACAATCCGACGCGGATCGTTTTTGGCAAGGATCGTTTCCGCGAACTGAACCGGCTGATCCCCGCCGATGCCACGGTACTGCTCTGCTACGGCGGCGGCAGCGTCAAGCGGTTCGGCACCCTCGACAAGGTTCGCCAAGCGCTCGGTGAGCGCAACGTGCTCGAATTCGGCGGCATCGAGGCCAATCCCCGCTACGCGACCCTGATGCGGGCGGTGGAGGTTGTCCGCAGGGAGCAGATTGATTTTCTCCTGGCGGTCGGCGGCGGCTCGGTGATGGACGGCACCAAGTTCATCGCCCTGGCGGCCGAGTATGCCGGCAACCCCGAAGACATTCTCTTCGGCAAGGCCAAGCCGGCCCAGCTTGCCTCGGCGGTTCCCCTCGGCACGGTGGTCACCCTGCCGGCCACCGGCTCGGAAATGAACTCCGGCGGCGTGATCAGCCATGGGGACGGCAAGTTCGTCTTCTTCAGCCCGCACGTCTTTCCGCGCTTTTCGATCCTCGACCCCACCCTCACCTTCACCCTGCCGCCCACCCAGGTGGCCAACGGCGTTGTCGATGCCTTCATCCACACCGTGGAACAGTACGTCACCCTGCCGGCAGAAGGCAGATTCCAGGACCGGACCGCCGAAGGAATCCTCCGCACCCTGATCGAGATCGGCCCTGTCACCGTTGCCGACCCGAAAGATTACGATGCCCGCGCCAACCTGATGTGGTGCGCCACCAATGCCCTCAACGGCCTGATCGGCGCCGGCGTGCCCCAGGACTGGACCACCCACATGATCGGCCACGAGTTGACCGCGCTCTTCGGCATCGACCATGCCAAAACCCTGGCCATTGTCCAACCGGCGGTCTGGACGGTGCGCAGGGAGCAGAAACGGGCCAAACTGCTCCAGTATGCCGAACGGGTCTGGGATCTGGGCGCGGGCGACGAGGACAGCCGCGTCGATACAGCCATCGCCAGGACGCGGGCCTTTTTCGAGTCGCTGGGAGTAGCGACCCGGTTGAGCGCCTACGGGGTGAGTCGGGAGCAGATCGATACCGTGGTCCGCAATCTGGAGGCGCACGGCATGGTTGCCCTGGGGGAAAAACGGGAAGTGACGCCCGAGGTCAGCCGCAGAATCCTGGAAGAGGCCTGGTGAGCCGTGCCGGCACGGAGGTGAACAGGCGGATGAGCAGCCGCCATCACCCTCTTCAGAGCCGGGCAGACGGCAGTTATCCCGTGTTTGTACAACCGTTCAGCGTAGCAGCGACTCAAGCGGGGTGAACGGCAGGCCGAAGGCCTCCGCCACCCCGGGATAGGTGATCGCCCCGCCGACCATGTTGATCCCGTTGCCGATGCCGGCATCGTCCAGCGCCGCCTGCCGCCACCCCTTGTCGGCCAGGGCGAGGGCATAGGGCAAGGTGGCG
>JAUWAH010000314.1 GCA_030602145.1 Desulfobulbus sp. | reverse complement strand
TCGACTATGATTCGACCCGGCCGGCCGATCAGACACGGGTGGAGCAGGAGGCGCGCCGGGTCATGCAGGCCAATCGCAACCTCTGCGAGGATTTTGTCGTCTTTCGCCGGGTCGAGACCCAGTCCTTCATCCTCTGTGGTGAACTGGAACTGCACGCCGCCGCCGATCAGGCCAGGGTCCAGGCCGAGTTGCTCCATGCGGTGCAGCAGTACCTGGCGCCGCCGGTGCCGACCCATACCTTGGCGGAGATGGAACAGCGGCGCGGGCAGGACGGCAGTCCCTTGACGGTGGAGGAGATTTTCGACGGTCCGGCCCTGGACAACGGCTTCATCGATGACGCCGAACTGGCCCGGGCAGCCCTGCGGACCGACATCCGCCTCTCCGACCTGATCGGCCTGATCATGGCCATCGACGGCGTGGCGGCGGTGCGGGAACTCGTTATCCAGGCCGAGGGCGAGGACCCGGCCGCCAATCCCTGGGTGGTCCCGGTGGCGTCGGGCAAGAAGGCTGTGCTCAACATGGCGGCCAGCCGTTTGGTCCTCTACAAGCGTACCCTGCCGGTGACGGCCGATGCGGCGCGGGTCCGCGATCATCTCCACACCCTGGCCGAGGCGGCCGCCAACCGGTTCGATCCGGCGGCGGCCAACGATTATCCGGTCCCCCGGGGCCGGTTCCGTCATCCGCAAGCGTATCTGTCCATCCAGCATCATTTCCCCGCCATCTACGGCCTGGGCGAGGCCGGCCCGGGCGAACCCGCCTCCGCCGAACGGGCGGCGGAGGTCCTGCAGCTCAAGGGCTACCTGCTCTTTTTCGATCAGTTGATGGCCGATTACCTGGCCCAACTGGCCCATGTCGGCGACCTCTTCTCCCTGGATCCGACCATGCGCCGCGCCACCTTCCGCCAGGCGGTTACCTCCATCGTCGACCATGCCAAGCTCTACGGGGTCGCCGATGTCGACGACATCGAATCCCTGCTGACCACGACGGTTGAAGAGGAGGCTGATCGGGAGGCCCATCTGGAGCGGCGCAATCGCTTCCTCGATCACCTCATTGCCCGGTTCGCCGAACGGTTCACCGAATTCGCCCATCTGATGCACGCCGAATTCGGGGCCGACGGCGAGGAGTTGATCGCGCACAAATGCGCTTTTCTGCAAAATTATCCCGAGACCTCCTCCGGCCGCGCCCTGGCCTGGAATCAGAGCCTGCGCGATGAGAGCGACCTGTGGAATTCGGCCAACATCTCCGGCCTGGAACGGCGGCTGGCTGGGCTGCTCGGTATCGCCAATCCCCTGCGGCGCAACCTGGGCGACATCGCCTTCGACATTTATGTGGAGGTGGATGACACCGAGGGCGACGAGTTCCGCTTCCGCATCCGCAGTCGACAGACCGGCAAGATCATCCTCAGCAGTTCCACCCGCTACGCCACCGCCGAACTGGCCTGGGCCGAGCTGCGCGTCGTCATCCGCTGCGGCCAGCAGCCGGAAGGATACCAGCGACGGCTGACCCGGGACGGCCGGCACTACTTCAACGTCATCGATCCGACCGGTGAGGTGGTGGCCCGGCGGATCGAATACTTTGTCGATCCGGAACGGATGGAGGCGGCCATCGATGCCACCATCGACTATCTCCGGGTCAACTACAGCGAGGAAGGCATGTATGTGATCGAAAACATCCTTCTGCTCCCCGGGGAGGCCACCGATCCGTTTCTGCCGATTTGCCCGGCCGGCGACCGTCGGGCCTGCGCCGACATCGACCCCTATAGCTATCGCCTCCACATCGTCCTGCCGGCCTACGGCAGCCGCTTCCATTCCATGGCCTTCCGGCGGTTCGCCGAGGAGGTGATCCGGGAGGAGACGCCGGCCCATATCCTCCCCAAGATCTGCTGGGTGGACAGGGAAACGATGGCCCGGTTCGAGGGGGCTTACCGCGACTGGCTGTTCCTGCGGGCCGGCCGGGAGCGGAGCCGGCGGCAGGACAAGCTCACCCGGTTCATCACCGAACTGACCACCCTGCGCAACGTCTACCCCGCCCAGCGGTTGCATGACTGCGCAGCCCAGGAGCAGGAGTTGTTCATCCTGGGACAGAGCGGCTTGGGGACGGAAGAAGGCAACCGACAGTGAACACCATCACAGCAACCAGCATGGCCGACCACATTGGCCGGCCACAGCGAACCGGCAGGGCGGCGCTCCGGCGAGGCGTTGGTGCCGGACTCAACATCGTTTAGAGAAATAATTCCGGATGACGGACGGCGAGGCCGTCGATCCGAGGCGGGAGGATGGCGACCATGGCAACGATCCATCGGAGTCTTGAGACCGTAGCGGCCAGCTACAGTCTGTTCGAGCGCAACCAGGTGCTCACCCACGACCAGCTCAACAGCGTCGGCGCCTATCTGGACGATCAGTCGCGCCTGACGCGGCTGGCCCTGGCCGGGGTGGGCATCGTCTGCGGCCTGCGTCTGGGCCGGCGGGGTGGGGCCGTGGTGCTGGCCAAAGGGGTGGGTCTGACCACCGATGGCGACCTGCTCCATGTCGGCACCGAGCGGGTCTATGACCGGGTCCGGCTCTACGATGCCAGCCGGCCGGCCTACCCGCCCTTTTATGGCGGCGATGCCGGGAGCGGAACCATCCTGCCCCTCTATGAATTGATCGGGACCGGCGAGCGGGACGACGGCCGTATGGAGCGGCTCGATGCGTTCACCGCCCGCACCGGGCTCGATCCGAATGCGATGGTGGGCGTCCTCTACATGGAAAGCGCCCGCACCGATTTCGATCTCTGCACCGGCACAGACTGCGACAATCTCGGCCAGGAATGCACGCACACCCTCCGCCTGCTCCTGGTGGAGGAGGGGCGGATCGGTGCCCTGCGGGAGCGGGTCGCCACCCCGGACCAGGCCGTGGCTGAACTCGCCGAGATCGTGGCGGCGCGACCGGTGTTCACGGCAACCGCCAACACCCCGAACCTGCTGGCCCAGACCTTCCGCGCCGCCTGCACCGCCATGTACCGCGGCCTGAGTGCTCAACTGCCCAGGCTCTATCCGGCCTGCTCCACCTTCCTCGGCGATCTCTTCGGGACCGATCCGGCCCCGGCCTGGCTGGAGCGGCTCGCTCGATGGCAGGAACATTTCGCCGCCAACGGCCGGCCCATCCAATCATACTACGGCTTCCTCAAGGACCTGGTGGAGACCTGGAACGAATTCCGCTCCCGGTTGGCCGGCGACCGCACCTGGTGCTGTCCCGATCCCCTGGCCTTTCCCAAGCATTTGCTGCTGGGCCGGGTGGGCGATACCGGCGGCGGGGAAAGGCTGCGCACCCCCTTCTACCCGTCGCCGCTGGTCAGCCGGACCCAGACCGATCTCCACCATGCCCGGTTTCTGGTCAGCAAGCTCGATGTCCTCATCCGCACCTTCGAACCGCTCGCCGAGACGACCATCCGCATCACCCCGAGCGGCGGCGATGTGCCCCTGGAGGAGCGGGCCATCCCCGCCTACTACCGTTTCGACCCCGCCCAGCCGATCCATGCCTGGTGGAATTTCCGCCTGACCCAGCGGGGCATGGCCACGACCAACTACGGCTACCATGCCAACCGCTACGGTGCCACCGGGGCGGCTGCCAATCCCCTGGCCGCCTCCCTGGGCCGCTTTCCCTTCTTTCGGGTCGAAGGTCATCTCGGCCAGCCGGCGGCAGAGGTGGCCCGGACCCTGAACGACCTGATCACCAGACACAACCTGCCCATTACCGTGGGCCTGGTGGCCCTGAGCGCTGACCGCAGGCGGGTGATCAAGCGACCGGGTATCCGCTACACCGACCTGCACCGCCTTCACTACCTGTTTCGCCAGGATGTCAGTCGCCAACTGGCCGATGTGGTCCGCTTCAGCCAAAATTTTAAGCAGAAGGTGGACAAGGCGGTGCGGAACGAGGTCATCGCCGATGCGGCCGACGAAAACGGCGTCACCCTGACCGGCTACGCCAAGGACCAGAACAGTGCGGTGGCCCGCAATGCCGCCAAGGTCCGCACTGTCCTCAACCGCCCCTACTCCCGGTACAGCAGCGATGCTTCCTGGAAAACCGGCGTCGCCCCCACCATGCAGGCGGCCGGCCTGTTCAAGTCCCGGTTGAG
>JAUWAH010000418.1 GCA_030602145.1 Desulfobulbus sp. | reverse complement strand
TTGCCACATGGCATCATATTCGCTCCACCAGGTGCCGTAATCGTTGCGGTCGCAGATCCAGGGCATCAGGGGCCAGAGAAAGGCGTGCGACTGGGCAAAGTTCGATTCGTTGGCGATATCAACCGCATCCGAGCTTTTGTTCTTGCCGCCGATCTCGTCGGTCACGCTCCCCCCGACCGAGGTTCCCAAGGTAGCCGAATAGAAGGCGACCGAGGAGGTGTCCAGCAGCAGAAAGGGTTCCCAGTAGCTGACAATGAGGCCAACCTCAACGCCCCAAACTCGGGGACAGAAGCAAACCCCCTCGATAGTAAAATCGATCTCGTCCCAATGGATATCGGTGATTGGATTGAACGGAGTTCCCGACTTGGCAAAGGACGGCAATGGCACCAGGAGGAAAAGGCAGGCCACCAGCATCTTTTTAAGGCTTCGCTGCAAGACGCACCTCCCGGACCGTCAGTTTGTGATCCTGCTCAACCACCACCGAGGGAGTGGCCTTGAGTTGAAGCCGGGTAGCAATATCGTGGGTCAGGTAGTAGACCGGACGCTGCAATTCCTGCTTCAACGGGGCGGCATAGCCACCGGACAGCAGCAGAACGGCCCGGTGATTCTGGAAATAGGGCGACCCCTTGAACCACTCGACCTGTTCCGCATCACTGCCGTCGATGACCACCAGCCCGCCGCTCAACCCGGCATACTGCAAGGGATTGAAGGTGAAGCCGTGGGGATAGAGCAGATTGCCCTGGCCATCCTTGATGTCGTGGTCCAGGGTCTGGGTCAGATCGACGGTGAACAACCGATCACTCGATGTCCGGGGCAGCGGGTGCAGGTTGGCCGGCTGATAGCGGTTGTGGGTGTTGAACAGGGCATCGAGGTCGATCTTGGTTGCTCTCTGCTTGAACTCTTCACGGATATCCTGCTCACCAATGGGATAGGTCGGCCCCACGATCTCCAGCCGGTAGTGGACCGCCAACGCCTGCGTGACGCAGGTCACTGCCCACAGGCACAACAAAAGGTTACATCGCATCCTGCTCCCTCCGGGCAACCATCTCCAGGATGGCTTCGTGATAGGTAAGGCCATTCTTGACCATACCCTCGATGGCGGCAATCTCGGCGGGTTTGGAGGTGTAGATGAAATAGTCGTAGTCGTTGACCACCAAGCGGGCCACGCCGAGGCCAAAGGGGGTATCGAAAAAGATCTCCGAGTATTTGGGTGGATTGGATTTGACGCTTTTCAGCAACTGGAGAACGAAATCATCGTATTCGATCAGTCCCAGCTTACGGGCTTGATCAAAATCCGAAGATTCGAGGTAGATCTTGAAGGCCGAATTGCCGTTGATCACCCGGCCAACCTCGCCGAAGCTGTCGAGATCGAGGATCGACTGGGTGATGATCATGAAGCTGCCGTTGTACTTCCGCGCCCTCCGATACCCCTCGTTGATCACCGGGGCGAGCATGGCGGCCTTGCCCAGAAACTGCCAGGCCTCGTCAAAGATGACCAGCCGGGAACGGGACCGGTCGGAAAGGTAGAGATCCTGGGTGACCGCATTGAGCACCAGCAGGGTGACCACGCGGTACAGATCGGGCTGGATCTTGAGATTCTCCAGCTCCAATACGACAAAGGCATCGCGGTGGATGTCAAAGGTGGAGGGACCGGTGAAGAACTTGCCGTGAAAGCCGTGGCTGGTGAACTCACGGATGTTGAAGGCCAGCTTTCGCGCCACCTCGACCAGGGCCGGGTTATCGCTCATCGAGTCGAAGTCCGCCGCCGGTACCTCAGGGAAGGTGGCGAGAAACGCATAGACCGTGTCGGCATCAGCCTTATGCCCCTGCTGCTGCCAGGCCCAGCGGACCGCATTGCGGATCATGTTCAGCTCGGTATCATCGCATTTGTCGGTATCCGAGTTGGAGTAGGCCATCTGGGCAAAGACGGCGGTGACTGATTTAAGGTCCTCCTCCGGTTCCTGGATGGAGGTGAAGGGGTTAAGACAGACGGCAGTTCCCGGCTGGAAGTCGAGATAGCGGGCGCCGAGCATGTTGGCGATTTTTTTATACGAGCCGCCGATGTCGATGATCCGCACCAGGGAGCCGCAGGCGTAGTAGTTGAAGGCCAGGAAGTTGACCAGGAAGGACTTGCCCGATCCGGTGGTGGCGCAGCAGACGGTGTTGTGGTTGGGCGCTCCCTTGGCAAAGAAATCCAGGCTGACCAGTTGGCCTTTGCGGCCGGTGAAGATCAGCTTCGGCACGCCGCCTGTGCCGGCGAAGTCGCCTTGGACCGGCAAGAGCGGGGTCACCGAGGGCACCGAGGCAATGAAATCCCGTTCCAGGTTGTCGACGTTCCTGCCGGTGGCGTAGAGACCGAAGGGTAAGGCGGAGAGGAAAAGGATTTTAAGGATAAAAGAATCCTGCTGCATGACATAGCCGTTATCCTCCCAGATCCGCCGCGCTCGGGTGCAGGACTCGCGTGCCCCTTCCAGATCCCGGTCCCAGACCAGGAGGATGGGGATGATACGAACGAACTTGACCCCATGCTCCAGGGCATCGGTCGCCTCCAGATGCTCCTCCTGCTTTCGCCGCAGCAAGGGGGACAGCGAGCCGACCGCCTGCTGATTGAGCAGCAGGTTGCATTTGGCGTGGATCCTGGTCTCCAGGCCCTGTTCAAAGAGGATGTTGAGGGTGTAGAGGAAGCCGGTCTTGATCTGATCCATATCCGAGATCAGGCCCCAGATACCGCCAAAGAGCGCATTGGTCTGCAGGGGGTCGACCTGGGTGGGAATGATCTTGGGGGTGGTGCAGCAGAAGTAGTTGTCGCCCACCTGGAGATGGTCACCCGATTCCCGCACCACGGTATCGGCGTTCAGGATCTGTTTACGCAGGGGAATGGTGTCGTTGTAGCTAGTGACGTTGTGCTCAGGATATTCAGCCGGGTAGTGGTTGAACAATCGCCGCGCCCATTCGAGCAGATCTCCCGGCTGCAAAGAGCGGGGCGAGAGCAGCGCCGCTTTCAAGGTTTCGGTAATCTGCCG
>JAUWAH010000315.1 GCA_030602145.1 Desulfobulbus sp. | reverse complement strand
GACCACGGCCCGCGGCGAGGGGGCGGCGATGATCAGCGGCCGGTGCCGGAGGCCGGAATCGAGCAACCGTTCCACGGCCACGCCGAAGTCGGCGATGTTGAGATGGATGATGTGGCGTTCCATAGGGATATCGGCGGACAGGTGGCGGACAAAGGGGGCGGCCCGTACTCCGGCCGCCGGCGACTTCAGGGAATCATCCCGGCCATGGTCCGGGCGTTGCGCACCGCCAGGCCGGCGACGTGGGTGTTGAAGAAAATGACACCGGCCCGGCAGGCGGTGCGCATGCCGGGGATGCGGTCCCGGCTCCACTGGGCCAGCTCCTCGTCGGCATAGTTGTAGTCGAACTGCTGCTGCTTGGAGCCGGAACGCCACCCCTGGCCGTTGCGGCCATGCAGGCGAAGATAGAACAGATCGGGATTGGTGACCACATCGAGGGCGGGGAACAGATCGGGCAGCAGCGGCCCGTCGACGCTCACCAGGGTAATCCGCCGCTGTTCCAGCCCGGCGAAGACGCTGTCCTGCGCCCAGGACCGGTGACGGAACTCCACCGCCAACGGCAGGGGCCGGAGGGCGTCGAACAGGCGGGCCAGATAGGTTCGGTTCTCCGGGGTGCGGCGGAAGAAAGGCGGCAACTGCACCAGCACGGCGAGCAGCCGGCCGCTGTCCAGCAATGGCTGGATGCCCCGGCGGTACAGTTCGGCCTGCGCCGGCCAGTCGTCGGCGATCTCGTGGGTCATGGTGCGGGTGAGCTTGGCGCAGTAGAGCAGCCGGCCGCCGTCACCGGCCAGCAGCCGGGCCACGGTTTCGGCCCGGACCATCTGGTACCAGGTATAGTTCAGCTCCACCGCCGGAAACAGGCGCTGGTAAAGGGCGAGCATCTGCGCGGATCTGGTCCCCGGCGGATACACCCCGGCATCGATCCACTCCGGATAGGAGAAGCCGCAGGTTCCGATGTACACGGGGGAATCGGCCGCCATGGCGGGTGCTCGCTCAGAGGGTGGCAAGTTGTTCGGGACCGCGCTGAATGCCGATGACCTTGCCCTGGATGAGGACCTCGCCCAGTTGGTAGGACATCGTCGGATAGTCGCTGTTCTCGGCCTTGAGTTCGATGTGGTCACCCCGATAGAAAAACCGTTTGACCGTGGCCTCCTCGCTGTTGACCAGGGCGACCACGATCTCGCCGTTGGCGGCGAACTGGCGGGGCTCGCAGATGGCCAGGTCGCCGTCGAGGATGCCGACATCCCGCATCGAATCGCCCTGGACGCGCAGGGCAAAGAGGTGCTCGCCCCGGAAGACCGTCCCGTCGACCAGCACGCTGCCCGCCCATTCCTGCTGGGCATAGAGCGGCAACCCGGCGGCGACCCGGCCGATGACCGGCACCATCCGGCCGGCCGGTGGCTGCTCCGGATGGTCTTCGTCCTGCAGCACGATGGTGCGGCTGTAGCGGCCGTCACGGCGCAACCGGCCCTTGTCCTGGAGCGCCCGGAACAGGCTGGCCACGGCGGCGTGGCTGATCCCCTGTTCCCTGGCGGCCTCGCGCAAGGTCGGCATCCCCTCGCCGCTGTGCAGTCGATGGTGGAGATAATCGAGAAACGTCTGCTGCCGCGGCGTCAGATGTTCGGCTTGTCCGGTCATGGCTCCCTCCATTGTCAAGTGGATGGTAAAATGTACTAATACATTTGACGTAATGTCAACTCAAGAATGCACAATGAAGAGAAGGTTTCCGGGGTCATGACGGGCGGTGACGCTGCATTGCGGCCACTGCTTGCCACTGCCTGGTTGGCAGGAAACGGGGAAGGTGATACAATCGCCGCTTCAACCGTTTGCCCTCAACCTCAAGCCGACCGGAAAACCATGCCCAGCCGCCTGCCCACCAGCCTCCTGTCCGCCCTCCTCGTTCTGGCCGTCACCGCCGGCCATGCTTCGGCCGCCGAACAGCTCAACACCTTCACCGACCCGGAATTCCGGTTTTCTTTCCAGTATCCGGCCTCGTGGAGCACCGCGCCGACACCGGTCGCCGACATGCGCGTCAAGGTGGTGGCCCCCGACCGGACCCCGGCAGCCGAATGCTCGGTTTTCGTCAAGCGTCATCCCAAGGCGACCCATGCCAAGCAAAGCGAGATCGATGAGATCTTCCAGGAAGTGCCGACAACGGCTGAACTGGAGGAGGTGCTCGGCGACGACAAGGGGATGGTCAAGGTGACCGGGGCCGGCAACGGCAAGCTGCACAACCGCCCCGCCCACATGGCGACCTTCCACTACCGGGGTGAACACGGCTACGCATCCGGGCAGGTGGCGATGACCGCCACACCGGGAATAACCTGGTCGATCTCCTGCTACGGCCTGGGGGACCAGCCGGAAGCGGCGGATAAGCATTTCAAGCACTGGGAAGGCCAGATCAAATCACTCTTCTCGTCGTTCCGGTTTAAGTAAACTCCGTCGGCGGGACGCCCATTACCTGCGGCCTTCGCAACGATCAGCATTCCGGGAGAATCCCATGCTCGTCATCCTCGTCAGCTTCGCCTTCGGCTTCGGCCTGGCCCTCAGCCGGATCGGCCTGCCTCCCATGGTCGGGTTTCTGGTGGCCGGTTTCGTCTTCAACATGGTCGGCCTGGAAAAGCCCCAAGGGCTGGACCTGGTCTCGGATCTGGGCATCACCCTGCTGCTGTTCTCCATCGGCCTGAAGCTGGACGTGCGCGGCCTGCTCAAGGCGGAAATCTGGGTCAGTGCCACGGCCCAGATGCTGCTCACCACGGGCCTGATCGTCGGCATCCTCATGCTCGGCCAACAACTCATCCCCGTGGCGCTCATGGCCATGTCCTGGCAGACCATGCTGGTCCTGGCCTTTGCCCTGGCCTTTTCCAGCACGGTGTTCGCGGTCAAGGTCCTTGAGGAAAAGGGCGATCTGACCGCTTTCTACGGCCGGATCGCCATCGGCATCCTGGTCATGCAGGATCTGTTCGCCGTGTTGTTCTTGAGCATCTCGGCCGGAAAAATGCCCGAAATCTGGGCATTGAGCGTTCTGGCCCTGCCGCTGCTGCGGCCGGTGTTGTTCCGCCTGCTGGATATGGCCGGCCGCGGCGAGTTGTTCATCCTCTGCGGCCTGTTCATTGCCCTGGGCGTAGGCGCCGAGGGATTTGCCCTGGTCGGGCTGAAATCGGATCTGGGCGCCCTGGTGGTGGGTGTGCTCATTGCCAGCCATCCACGCGCCTCGGAACTGTCCAAGGCCCTGTTCGGATTCAAGGAACTGATGCTGGTGGGATTTTTCCTCTCCATCGGCATGAAGGGGTTGCCGACCATCGACATGCTCCTGGTCGCGGCGTTCCTCTGTCTGACGCTGCCCGTCAAGACCTTCATTTACCACCTGATCGTCAATCAGTTCGGCCTGCGGGCCCGCACCAGCCTGTTCACCTCCCTGTCACTGACCAACTACTCCGAATTCGGCCTGATCGTGACCGCCATCGCCGTCGGCCAGGGTATGCTTTCCGCCGACTGGCTGCTGATCATGGCCATAACCATCAGCCTCAGTTTCGCCCTGGCCGCGCCCCTGAGCACCAACTCCGAATTGGTGTACCGGCGAACCTCCGAATGGCTGCGCCGTTTCGAACGGCCCTACTGCCATCCCCACGACGCCCCCATCGACCTCGGCTCGGTCAAGGCGGTGGTCATGGGCATGGGGCGGATCGGCACCGGCGCCTACGACGAGTTGCAGAAAATCTACGGCACGTCGATCTGCGGCGTGGAGCACGCCCCCGAGCGGGTCGATTACAACCGCAAACTGGGGCGCAAGGTGATCCTCGGCGATGCCTGCGACACCGAATTTTGGCTGAAGCTGCGCAAGGACATCGACCTGGAACTGGTCATCCTGGCCATGCCCAACCATCAGGGCAACATGTACGCGGCCAAGCAGTTGCGCAACTTCCAGTTCAACTGCCAGGTCGCCGCCATTGCCCGCTTCCCTGAGGAGGTCGAGGAACTCTCGGCCATCGGCGTCTGCGCCGCCTATAATTTATATGATCAGGCCGGCGCCGGTTTGGTCCGCACCGCCCAGGAAGGCTGCCGCATCGGCAGAAGGAAGTTCGACGACCAGCTCTGACGGTGCCGCGACACCCC
>JAUWAH010000389.1 GCA_030602145.1 Desulfobulbus sp. | reverse complement strand
TGGCGCCGAAGGCCGCCAGCAGCCAGGTCGAGGCGAGCGTGCGGCACTGCGCCTTGATGGTGTTGAAATGCTCCTCCGCCGCCCGCAGTTCACAGAGAATGGCCCAGGCCCGCTCCGTTTCCGGATCGGTGAGCAGGCCCGGTTTGCTATTCTCCATCCTAGGCCAGCTTTTCGGCGTCTTCGATGGCGCGCTTGAATCGCTCGGTGGAGAAGCGAAGCTGGCAGCCGGGGCAGCAGTTGCCGGGCTTCTTGAACCAGCCGGCGGAGTTGTTCATCTTGACCCCGCATTTGGGGCAGGTCACGGTGATGCTCTTGTCGTCCATCATGGTGTTCTCCTTGCAAAGAAACAATGGTTGAGCCAGAGGCCGGACAGATTCTTGCGGCGTTGGTGTCGCCGTCGCTGTTCACCTTACCCGGTTGTCGCCGCCAAGCCAATGGGCTTGTGGTATCTCCAGGCCCGGAATCGGCAGGGTGTTCTGGACGGCCCCACATGTATTCGGCGTTCTGGCCAGGTCCATGCACCGCATTGGCACGGTCGGAATCGTCAACTGGGCAAGGGGCTTTTCACTGAGCAGGCCGCCACTCGTAAACACCGCCATCGGCCATGAGTGACAGGAACAGTCTGCCGTCCTTGAACAGATAGCCACGCACGAAAGCAAGGTCACGCGCCACCCGTTGGTCGAGATGCGGCGGCGGGCACATGGCCCTGGTGGTGGCCACCGGCCCGAACTGCAGGGTTCCTGTCGTCCCGTCGGCGGCCGGTGTGGCCTTCCAGGTCGCCCTGCCGCGATTGCAGTCGAGCCGGAAGCTGGCTTGACCGTTGGCGGCGAAACTGACGGTGAAACGTTCCGGAGCGGCGATGACGGTGGTTCCTTGGGCATCGTCCATCGATTGAATGGCCACCAGTTCCCAGGTCGTACCGACCAGGTCAGGGGGGGCCGACGCGCCGGGTCCGGTTGTCGAACAGGCCGCCAGACCGGTGGCGAGGGCAAGGATCAGCAGCAAGCAACGGTTCATGATATTTCCCCCCAAGAAGCACAGCTTTGAGAATCTGGATGTGTTCGTGGTTGAGTACTTCCACGAACCAGGAGTTGGCCTGTTTATGTGTTCGCCACATGACCTCGTCAACAAAAGCGAGCGTGGCAACGGTTTCGCAGCAAGCGGAGGACGATGTCTGTGGATTGAATGTTTCCTTGGGGCTTATGGGGGCATCCCTGGATCGAGATCGATTCAAGCCGGGGTCCCCTTGATGTCGGCAAACAGTCTCTCCAGGCACCGTTTGCTTTTACCCCAGTCGAACAGTTGCCCCTTGATGCTTGTTGCGCCTTCGACCCGGGTGCCTGAACCGGCCTTTCGGATACTGACAAACAGTGTGCCGGTCAACGACCACATATCCGAGGGCAGGGAAGCTTCCAACAGGCAACCGTCTTGATACTGTCTGACCTGTTGCACACTTTCACTGTTTCGGGCGAGAGAGCAAAGGACCGCCACCAGGACAGTTCCGGGAGGGGTCGCTATGGTTTCCGAACGTTCCTTACCTGTTTGTATGCCAAGCTGCGCGGAAATGGGCTGGAGCACGGCACCGAGTTTTTCCATAGAGAAGCCAACGGGAATCACCTGGTCAACCAAGGCCAAAAATTGCTCGCCCGAGAGACCTTTCTTCGCCATGGCGGCGTGGCGGCTGATCATGTCACGCACTTCCGGTAGGCGAAGAAGATATTCGTAGCGCACTTCGTGCGACCAGTCGCTTGGTTCTGTACAGGATGATTGCGGAACATCTGTTTGAGGAGCGCCGCATTGCGAACAGAAAGGACCGCTTATCGCCGCGCCGCACTGTGAGCAGAACATGTCGGAACCTCTTTGCTTGGCTGTGAAGGGAACCGCCACTGTGCCGGATCGGAGTGACGGGTACCCTGGCTACTCGAAATAGACCTCCCGTAAGGCGGGGTCGTTGAGGTGACAAGAACATTTGTTGAGCAAACACTCGGTGAAATCGTGCCAGGTGTCCCGTTCGGCGGTGATCAGGCCACGGCAGGTGTCAACGCATTCATTTCGTCCTTGCGCCGTACAGTAGGCGATAAAGGTTGCTTCCTCGTAGGTGGTGATCGGATCCCCCGGCCCGATCGGATATGCTTTCCAATACGATGGATCGTAGAGCCTGTCCTTGTACCCGACGATGGCGTGTTCGGTGAAAGCCCTCGCAGGGTCCGTGGTTCCCTGTGCCATGCCGGGGCCAACCACCATGTTCTCGAACCGGAAGGGGTCCTTTTTCGGATAGATGGTCAGGCGAGTCACCTTGATCCCCTGGCTGCCCACCATGTCTTCAAAGAGCCTGGCCCAGGCCCCGCACCGACCCTGACCATCCTGGAGCAGGCGGATGGTGGTCATGCCGGAGGTTGGGTCGTGGCTGTACGTCAGGATGCCTGACCGATCGCCGTGGTGCCGGCACAGGGTGTCCTCGGGGCATGGGATTTCCCAGAAATTCTGCCAGATGGCCGTAAAGATGTCGTGCTCTTCGTGCTGCCCCTCGGCCCACTGGCAGCCCTTCTTGACCAGGTACACATAAGCGGTGGTGCCGGAGGCGGGTTGTGCGCCGACGACATAGATGGTGTGCTCGGTGGCATCCCGTTCACCGGGGGGAGCGGTTTTGATCTCCGTTTCTTCGGGTTCGTCGCCGCCCTGATACCAGATGTTGGCCCGCCAGAACCACTTGACCTGGTTGACGCCGACCACCGGCTGCGGCGTCTGGATGGTGAAATCCACCTCTTTTTCCCGGTCACCTGGGGAAAAGGTGACCATCTGTTTGCGCACCCCGCCAAACCCCTTCCTGATCCGGCTGCCTTTCTGATCGAGCACCTCCTCCTCGGCCCAGATTTCGGCCTTTTCGATCCTTTTTCCCTCCACTCCGAACAAGACCTTGACCTTGAAGGGCACATCTCGGACAAAGGCCGCCGGCTGTCCCGGATCCACCTGATGGGTCCACTCGGGGGCCTTGATCTCGCTGTCGCTTTTTTCGGAGCGCAATTGCAGGGCCGAACCGCCATTGCCGTCATGATTGAACGAAATCGTTTTGACATTCAGGCTGGCGGGTTTGATCTCCCCCAGGGACCAGGTGACATGTAACTGGGCCTTGCCGTGCGGATCCTTTTCCGGGGCCAGTTGCTGCGGACCGCCGATATCGATAACGTTGGCGCCAAGGGTATCCATGGGATGAATCGCGGTTTTCCACGAGGCCGAACCCGATTGCCTGGTGCCCATATCCGCGTTGAT
>JAUWAH010000071.1 GCA_030602145.1 Desulfobulbus sp. | reverse complement strand
CTTCGATTTCGAGACTGCTGCCGCCTTCAGCAACGGCGATTACTGGCTAACTGCCGTTTTTAGGATTAAGTGTGATACACTCTCAACTACATGAAATTGTAGAGGATTAATAATACCGGCAGGCCGGCGCGAGACAAAAAGGCAGAGGTGGCGACCTAAACCTCACACTTCAATACATCCGGTGGCGGAACAAAGAGGTGGCCAGCGCCAGAGTCACAGCAGCGATGAGCGACATCGGCCAGAGTTCGTGCCAAAAACCCTCCAGCCCGCCGCCTTCGAGAAAAACCCGGCGGACAATGGTGAGAAAATACCGCATCGGGTCGATATAGGTCACGGCCTGCATGAAGGTGGGCATGTTGGCGATCGGCGTCGAAAAGCCGGAGAGGGTCACCGCCGGCACCAGAAAAAGAAAGGCGCCGAGCAGGGCCTGCTGGAGGGTGGTCGCCAGGGAGGAGATCATCAGGCCAACACCGATGATCGACAGCACGTAGATGACCAGGGCCGGAACCAGGGTGAGCAGGTCACCGACCAGCGGCACCCGGAACCAATAGACCGCCACCGCGATAATGAGCAGGGCCTCGCCCACCCCGACGATCAGGCCGGGTACGGCCTTGCCGATCAGGATCTCCCAGGGGTTGAGCGGCGTGACCAGCAGCTGGTCAAAGGTGCCGGCCTCCCGTTCGCGGGCCACGGATAGGGCGGTGACCACCAGGGTGACCACCATGGCCAACAGGGCGATGATGCCCGGCACGATGAACCAACGGCTCTCCAGGTTGGGATTGAACCAGGCTCGCACGGCCAGCCGGGCCGGCAGGCGGGTGCCGGTGGTCCGCTCGATGTGCTCCTCGTTGAAGTCGGCAACAATGGCGCGCACGTAGTTGAGGGCCAGCATGGCGGTGTTGGAGTTGCGACCGTCGATCAGCACCTGTACCGGGCAGCTCTCGCCCCTGGCCACATTGGCCGAGCACTGTGCACCGATACGCAGCACCAGCAGGGCGTCCCTCCGATCGATCAGCGGCTTGATCTCGGCCTCGCTGCGGAGGTCCCCCACCACCTCAAACCCCTCGGTGTGGGCGAACCGGCCGGCCAGATCGCGGCCGAAGGCGCCGGTATCCTCGTTGAGGATGGCCAGGCTGGCCCGTTCCAGGTCGAAGGTGGCCGCGTAGCCGAACACCAGCAACTGGAGGATCGGCGGCACGATCACTGCCATGCGGCTCTTCTTGTCCCGGAACAGGGCCAGGAACTCCTTGACGATCAGGGCGAAGATGCGTTGATGGACCATGGCAGCCGCTACTGGAGGTTCTTCCTGGTCTTGCGGTAAACCAGGCCGTGGAAGAGCAGCCCCATCAGCGCCAGGGCCGCCGCATTGGGCAGGACCACGCTCCAGACATCGCCCACCAGGAACAGCGTCTGCAAGATGGCCACGTAATAGCGGGCGGCGATCAGGTGGGTCAACCCCTGGATAAAGGGCGGCATGGAGCGGATGTCGAAGATGAACCCCGAGAGAATGAAGGCCGGCAGGAAGGTGGAGACCATGGCCGCCAGGGCGGCGACGAACTGGGACTTGAACAGGGTGGATATAAAAAATCCCATCCCCAGGGCCACCCAGAGAAAGAGGGCCGAGACCGCCAGCACCAGCCAGAGTGAGCCGCGCACCGGCACATGGAACAGGAAGTGGGCCATCAGCAGGCTCAGGGCAAGGCCGCCCATGCCGAGGATGAAGTAGGGAATCAGCTTGCCGAGCAGCAACTCCTCCACCGAGATGTGGGTGACCAGCAGGGATTCCATGGTGCCCCGCTCCCACTCCCGGGCGATCACCAGGGCGGTGAGCAGGGCGCCGATCAGGGTCATGATCACCGCCAGGATGCCCGGCACCAGGAAATCGGTGGAGCGCACCTGGGGGTTGAACCAGATGCGCTGCTCCAACCGCACCGGCGAGCGCAGTTGCCTGCCCGCCCGTTCCGCCTGCTGCTCCAGCCAGCCGAACCAGATGCCCTGGACATACCCCTCGATCAGCCGGCCGGTGTTGGCGTCGACGCCGTTGACGATCAGGCCGATGGGCGGCGCCTCACCCCGGCGGTATTCGGCGCCGAAGGTGTGGCGCAGCCAGACGATACCGTCCAGCCTCGCCTCGCGCAGGGCCGCTTCCGCCTCCTGGATCGAGGTAAACCGCACCGGCGCGAAGTAGGGGGAATGTTCGAAACCACCGGCAAAACTCAGCGAGATATCGTCGGGTTGTTCGATCACCAGGCCGATGCGGATGTTCTTGGCGTCCAGGCTGACGCCGTAGCCAAAAATGAGGAGCAGCAGCAAGGGGAGGAAGAAGGCGATAGCAATACTCGACGGATCGCGGATCACCTGGAGCCATTCCTTGCGGATCAACCCCCTCAAACGGAGCAGCGAGCCCGGTTTCATGCTGCCCCCCTCGCCTGCCTGCCGGTTTCAAGCAGCCCGATGAAGGCGTCCTCCATGGTGGCCTCCCCTCCCCTGTCGCCGCCACACCGTTCCTTCAACTCTTCCGGCGTGCCTTCGGCCAGGACCCGTCCTTCGGCCATGATCACCAGCCGGTCGCAGTATTCGGCCTCCTCCATGAAGTGGGTGGTAACCAGCACGGTGACCCCCTGGTCGGCCAGGCTGTTGATCTGGGCCCAGAATTCGCGGCGGGCCAGGGGATCGACCCCGGAGGTGGGTTCGTCGAGGAACAGGACCTCGGGTTCGTGCATCAGGGCCACGGCCAGGGCGAGCCGCTGCTTGAAGCCGAGCGGCAGCCTCTGGCTTTCGGTGGCGGCAAACGGCCCGAGGTCGAAGGTGGCCAGGGCCCACTCGATCTGCCGGCTGCGCCGTGTGCCGCACAACCCGTAGGCGCTGCTGAAGAACTTGAGATTGTGGAGCACGGTCAGGTTGCCGTAGAGGGAAAATTTCTGCGCCATGTAACCGATCCGGGCCCGGGCGGCGGCCGCCGCGGTGCGCAGGTTGACACCGGCCACGGAGCAGGTGCCGGAGGAGATGGGCAAAAGACCGCAGAGCATCCGGAAGGTGGTGGTCTTGCCGGCACCGTTGGCCCCGAGCAGACCGAAAATCTCGCCGTTACGCACCCGGAAACTGACCCGGTCGACGGCGTGGAAATCGCCGAACCGCCGCACCAGGTTATCGACGGCGATCACCTCTTGGCCACCATGTCCGGCGACCTGCCCGAGGGTGATCCGGGCCATCTCCCGGTCTGCCTCCTTGTCCTTGAGACGGGCGACAAAATAATCCTCGAATCGCGGCGCGACCTCGACAATCTCCACCGCATCACCCGCCGGCAGGCCGGTCGGCCGCAACGCCCCCGGCTCCCGGCTGACCACCCGGACCGCCTTGCCCAGGATGAGGGCGTCGACCACCGCCGGGTCACGGCTCAAGGCCCGCTGCAAGGCCCGCTTGGGCAAGGGTGCCCGGACCAGCCAGGTACGGCCGGCCACCCGGCGGCTGAAGTTCTCCGGTCGGTCGTGACCGAGGATATGGCCCCGATGGAGGAGGACCACTTCGGCACACCGTTCGGCCTCGTCGAGATAGGCGGTGCTGAGGAGCACGCTCATGCCTTCGGCCTCGACCAGATGGTAGACGATCCGCCACAGGTCCCGGCGCGAAACCGGGTCGACACCCACGGTGGGTTCGTCAAGGAGCAGCAGGTTTGGCGGCCGCACCAGGGTGCAGACCAGCCCCAGCTTCTGCTTCATGCCGCCGGAAAGCCGGCCGGCCAACCGATTGCCCACCCCTTCCAGCCCGGCCATGGCCAGCAGTTCCCGGTAGCGCTCCGGTCGCACCGCCGCCTCCACGCCCTGGAGATCGGCATACAGATCCAGGTTTTCCCGCACGCTCAGGTCTTCGTAGAGACCGAACCGCTGGGGCATGTAGCCGATTCGGGCCTGGATGGCCAGCGGCTCCCGGACCGCGTCGAAGCCCAGCACCCGGATTACGCCCGCATCCGGGGTCAACAGCCCGGCACAGAGTCGCATCAGGGTGGTCTTGCCAGCGCCGTCCGGGCCGATCAGGCCGGTGACCATCGCTGGCCGGATGGTGCAGCTCACCCCGTCCAGGGCGGTCAGCTCCTGTTTGTCCACCGCAAAGGTCTTGCGGACCCCATCGAGGATCAGGGGCGCCGGGTTGGCGGGGTCGGGTCGCGGTTCGCCGGGCGGCGGTCTGTCGGCTGTGGCTGTGTGGTCCATGAGATATCCCGGAGTATGCCTCCGGGTTCGTGCCTCGCTGCACGCCGGGAGCTGTCCGGCGGCCATCATACCACACTCCGGTGGATGTTCTCCCCTCTATTGTGCGTGGCAGACGGAGAGAAGGGATGAACGATAATGCACTTGTACGAAGGAGTAAAACGGCCATTTCGCCATTTCGGGCGCAGCAAGAACCCTCCGGAACCACAGAGTGATTTCTTGTTGCCGCGCTCCTCGAAATGTCAGCAATCGACTGTTGGCAGGACCATCGACGATGGTAACCCGATACACACCGTTGCAAGCAAAGCCTCTCGCCCCTGCAATCGGGGAACATTCGAGCGCGCACCCGCGGTTTCCACACCTCCTTTCACCATCGACCATCAGGGTGATATTAAAAAGAATCGCTTCGTTTTTGCCGGCGAATACGGTAAGGTTGTCGGGACTTGCGGGGCCACCCCCCGTGCAATCGAGCCGCCCACGGACCCATGGACCATCAGCCGCCCATCACCATCATCACTGCGCCGGCCTTTCTCAGGCACGACACCGGCGGCAGCGACCATCCCGAGGCTCCCGAGCGGATGCCGGCCATCACCGACCGGCTCGCCGAAGGCCGCCTGGCCAACCGCATTCGCCATCTGCCGCCCCGGCCCGCCGAGCGAAGTCAGTTGCTGACCTTTCATACCGAGGGGTGGCTGTTTCGTTTCGAAGAGGCGGTGCTCTCGGGCCGAACCTACATCGACCACCCCGACAACCAGGTGGGCTACGATTCCTTTGAGATCGCCACCCTGTCGGCCGGTTCCGGCCTGGTCGGCGTCGATGTGGCCGAGGCCGAACCGGGTGGTGTGGTCTTCTGCCAGACCCGGCCGCCCGGTCACCACGCCGAGCCCAACCAGCCCTACGGCTTCTGCTTCTTCAACAACTGCGTCATCGCCGCCCGCTACTGGCAGCAGCAGTACGGCCGACAGCGGATCTGCGTGTTCGATTTCGACGCCCACCACGGCAACGGCATCCAGACCGCCTTCGAGGAAGAGGCCGACAGCGCCTATATCTCCATTCACGAGCATCCAAGCTTCAGCTATCCCGGTACCGGCTGGGCCGAGGATCGTGGTTTCGGCGATGGCAAGGGAACCATCCTCAACCTGCCCCTGCCGCCCGGCTCCGGTGAAGACCAGGTGCTGCGGATCCTGCCCAAGATCACCGCCTTCCTTGAGCAGTTCCGTCCGGACGCCCTGGTCGTCGGCGCCGGCTTCGACGCCCACCGCGACGACGACATGTCCGGTTTGGCCTTCACCGTCGACCTGTACCGGCAACTGGGCGAATTTGTCCGGTGGGTCGGCCGCGACTTCACCGACGGGCGGGTGATCTCCATTCTCGAAGGCGGGTACAATCTGAACAAACTCGGGAGTTGCGTCGAAGCCTACCTCATGGGGCTTGTGGGGTACAAGAAATGAAAGCAGCCAAGATGCACAGCTGACCTTTGGAGGTTTGCCATGTTTATCCGCTACCATATGACTCCCTCGCCGATCACGGTCACCCCGGGGACGACCGTTGCCGAGGCGATCGACATTCTCCAGCAGAAGAACATTCGCCACCTTATCGTTGTCGACGAACAGGATGGATTGCAGGGGATCCTCTCCGACCGCGACCTCCGCTCGGCCCGGCCTTCGTCGGTGGCCAGCAGCAGCGAACGGCAGCATGTCGAGGAACAGGTCAACAGCACGCCGGTAAGCGTGGTCATGACCCGCGACTGCCTGACCCTCAACCCCAACGCCACCCTCGATGACGCCCTGCTTCTCTTCCAGACCCGCAAGATCGGAGCCCTGCCGGTGGTCAACGACGACGACAAGGTGGTGGGGGTGTTCACCACCGCCGACCTGATGAACGCCTACCGGGCTCTGTTCGGCCTGGGTGAGAAGGGGTCGGTGCTGGTGTCGATCGAGGACACCGGCGATCCCCAGGCCATGAGCAAACTGGTGCGGGCCATGGAGGAGGCGCAGGTGGTCTTCACCAGGCTGGTGCGGAGTGACGGCGGCACCAAGAGCAAGCCGATGATCTTCCTCCGCATCAACACCTATAACGTGCGATCCGTCTACAAGGCCCTGGAGGCCGCCGGATTCACCATCCACGTCCCCGAGGAATTCAGAGAATAGAGGTCTGCATGCTGGATAAACTCTTTTCGCCCGCTTCGATTGCGGTGATCGGCGCTTCCAAGACCGTGGGCAAGGTCGGCCACTCCACCATGTGGAACCTGGTGCAGAGCGGCTTCAAGGGACCGATCGTGCCGGTGAATCCGGCTGGCGGCGAACTGTTCGGACTCAAAGTCTACACCAGGCTGGCCGAATATTCCGGCCCCATCGACCTGGTGGTGATTGCCGTGCCGGCGGACATGGCGCCGGCCGCCGCCAAGGAGGCGGTGCAGAAGAAGGCCGGGGCCATCGTGGTGGTGGCCTCCGGCTTCAAGGAGACCGGCCGCTCAGGACGGGCCATTGAGGAGGAGCTGACTGCCATCTGCCAAAAGGGAGGGGTTCGGCTGCTCGGTCCCAACTGTCTGGGGGTGATCAACACCGCCATCAACCTGAATGCCTCCTTTTCCAAGCGCATTCCCCAGGCCGGGCAACTGGCCGTCTTTTCCCAGTCCGGCGCCCTGTGCACCGCCATGATGGATATCGCCGACGAACGCGAACTCGGTGTCTCCAAGGCGGTGTCCATCGGCAACAAGGCCGACATTACCGAGGTCGACGTGCTCTCCGCCCTGGCCCACGACGAGCAGACCCGGGTGATCGTCGGCTACCTGGAAGATATCAGCGACGGCGACAAGTTCGTCAAGGCGGCCGAGGAGGCAAGCTGCCGCAAGCCGGTGGTCATCCTCAAGGCCGGCACCACCGTGGCCGGCAACAAGGCCGCGGCCAACCACACCGGCGTGCTCGCCGGCAAGGACACCGCCTACGGGGCCGCTTTCAAGCGGGCCGGTATCTGCCGGGCCGACAGCTTCGAGGCTCTGTTCGACTACGCCACCGCCCTGGCCCTGCAACCCACCCCCAAGGGCGACCGGGTGCTGATCATCACCAATTCGGGCGGCTCCGGCACCATGGCCGCCGACGCGGTCGAAAAGGCCGGCATGAGCGTCACGCCGCTCAACGAGCAGTTGGCGGCGCACCTGCGCCAGCGGCTGCCGGCCGCCGCCTTCATCGACAACCCCATCGACATCTCCGCCGACGCCGAGCCGCGCCACTACGCCGCCGCCATCGACATCGCCGTGGCCGACGGCTCCATCGACGCCATCCTGGTGGTGCTGGCCCCCCAGTACATGACCGAACCGGCGGCCACGGTCCGGGCCATCGTCGCTCATCTCGACGAACGGACCCCCCTGCTCGCCTCCTTCCTCGGCGGCAGTGACATCATGCCCTCGCGCAAGGAACTGGCCGCCGCCGGCCTGCCCTTCTACGACTCGCCGGAACGGGCCGTGGGTGCGCTCAAGGCCATGCACGAATACGGCGTCTGGAAAACTCGCCCCGCCCGCCACGTGGTCCGCTTTCCGGTCAACCGGCGGCGGGTGGAACGAATCATCGCCCGGCGGCAGCGCACCAACCGGCTTAGGCTTGGCGAGGTCAAATCGAAGGACATCCTCAAGGCCTACGGCTTCCACATCCTGGAAGGCAGGCTGACCACCACGCCGGAGGAGGCGGTGGAGATCGCCCGCTTCATCGGCTTTCCGGTGGCGCTGAAGATCATCTCGCCCTCCATCGTTCACAAGTCGGACCTGGGCGGCGTCCGCCTCAACCTCGGCTCCGCCCAGGAGGTGGCCGATGCCTTCGACCTGATGATGCTGCGCATCAACAAGCACGCTCCCAACGCCATCATCGGCGGCATCTATGTCGAGAAGATGGCCGAAAAGGGGCTGGAGATCATCATCGGCATGACCCGGGACCCCCAGTTCGGCCCCATGCTGATGTTCGGTCTGGGCGGCATCTTCGTCGAGGTGATGAAGGACGTCACCTTCCACCTGGCGCCGATCACCGAGAACGAGGCCGTCCAGATGCTCAAGTCGACCCGTTCCTACGAACTGCTCCAGGGCAAACGCGGCCTCAAGGAGGTCGACCTGCACGCCATCGCCGTCTCCCTGCAGCGGATCAGTCAACTGACCACCGATTTCCCCCAGATCCTCGATCTGGACATCAATCCCCTGATCGTCGGCGAGGTCGGCAATGAACCGGTGGTGGTCGATGCCCGCATGACCTTCGCGCCGCTTATCGAGGAGAGGTGAATCCATGCCGTCATTTTGTCCCCTGGCCCCCTTGGGCGCCCCCCTGGAATACGAAAAGAACTGGCAGGAACTGTACAGCGACATGCTCGCCACCCCGACCCAGGCCCTGAGTCACCTCAAGTCCGGGCACCGGGTGTTCATCGGCACCGGCTGCGGTGCACCCCAGGAACTGATCGCGGCCATGACCGCCCGGGCCCGCTCGGTGACCAATGTCGAAATCATCCAGT
>JAUWAH010000289.1 GCA_030602145.1 Desulfobulbus sp. | reverse complement strand
CGAGTTTTCCACCCCCATGCAGGCCCAGATCTTCCTGGAGACGGAAAACGGCGTGGCCCGGCTGGAGGAGGACGGCACGATCACCATGACCGTGTCCAGCCAGTCGCCGTTTCGCGATCGTTTCGAAGTCGGCGCCGCCCTCGGCATCCCCTATGACCGCATCCGGATGGTGGCGCCCAGCCTGGGTGGCGGGTTCGGCGGCAAGGACGGGGTCACGGTCCAGTGTCTGCTCGCTCTGGCCGCGCTCCACGCCGACGGCCGGCCGGTGAAGATGCACTGGGAGCGGGAGGAGAGCATGGTGGCCGGCTACAAACGGCATCCCTGTCGGCTGCGCTACCGGCTGGGTGCGGACCGGGACGGCACACTCATGGCCCTGCGCTGCTCGCTGCTCTACGATACCGGCGCCTACGCCCATCTGGGCGGCGAGGTGATGGAGCTGGGCATGGAGCATGCCGGCGGTCCCTACCGCATCCCCCATGTGCTCATCGAGGGGCGTTGCGTCTACACCAACAATCCGGTGGCCGGGGCCATGCGCGCCTTCGGGGTCTGCCAGGCGGCCTTTGCCATGGAATCGATGATGGACCTGCTGGCGCACCGGCTCGGCACGGATCCGCTGGAGTTGCGCCTGCACAACGCCCTGGTCGAGGGAGACACCAACTGCGCCGGCTTGCAATTGACCACCTCGACCAACATGGTCGGCTGCCTGGAGCGGCTGCGCGACCATCCCCTCTGGCAGCAGCGCCAGACCTGGAAGGCCGAGGCCCCGGCCGGCAGTCGACGCGGCATCGGGCTGGCGGCGGTCTGCAACGCGGGCGGATACGGCGGCAAGGTGCGCGACGCGGCCATCGCCAAGGTGGAGCTGATCCCGGAGGGACGGATCGTGGTCCACAACGGCGTGCCCGACATGGGCCAGGGCAACTCCTGCGCCTTTGTCCAGATGGCCGGACACATCCTCGGCCAGGACGCGGCCGGCATCGAACTGCGCCAGCCGGACACCGCCACCGCCTACCCCTCGGGTTCATCCTCGGCGGGCCGAACCACCTATACCTTCGGCAATGCCCTGATCAGGGCCTGCGAGGAGCTGCGGGCCCGGTTGATCAACCGCGCCGGCCTGCTGCTCTTCCTGGACGACGATCGCGACCTGCGCCTGGAGCCGGGCAAGGTGGTCCATCCACCTTCCAACCGCGAGGTCCCCTTCGCCCAACTGGCTGCCTTCATGCCCCGGGAGGATCGGGTGTGCATCGGTCAGTTCGTGGCGCCGGTGAGCGAACGGGTGCCGGACACGGCCAAGGGCTTCTTCATCGGCTTTCCCCATGTGCTCTTCACCTATGGGGCGCACCTGGCCCGCATCGAGGTCGACCTGTCGACCGGGCTGATCCGGGTCTGCGACTATGTGGCCGCAACCGACGGCGGCGCGGTGCTCAACCCCTGCCAGTTCGATCAGCAGATCCAGGGCGGGGTGGCCCAGGGGCTTGGCTATGCCCTCATGGAGGACGTGGCGCGACAGGAGGGCCGGGTGCTGAGCCGGGATCTGGCCACCTACCTCATTCCGGCCGCGCCGGATGTGCCGGATATCCACTCGTGCCGGCTTGAGGCCAACGAGGCGACCGGTCCCTTCGGTCTCAAGGGGGTCGGCGAGGTGGCCATGAACGGACCGCTCCCGGCGGTGGCCAACGGGCTCGACGATGGCTGCGGCGTTCGCCTCTGCCATGCGCCGCTGACCCCGGAACGGGTGCTGCTGGCTCTGGAGGGACAGCGATGGAGATAGAATTTGAACTCAACGGCGCGCCGGTACGTGTCGAGGTGCCCGCCGACCGGCGGTTGGTGGATCTGCTCCGCGAGGATCTCGGCCTGACCGGCACCAAGGATGGCTGCGGCACCGGTGAGTGCGGCGCCTGCACCATCCTGGTCGACGGCGAGGCGCGACTGTCCTGCCTGATGATGGCAGCCCAGGTGCAGGGGTGCCGCCTCTCCACCGTCGAGGGCATGGCGGGATCAGCCGATGGCGCCCTGATCCAGCGGGCCTTCGTCGAGGAGGGGGCGGTCCAGTGCGGGTTCTGCATTCCGGGCATGGAGATGGCGGCTCTGGCCCTGCTTCGCCGCCAGGACGAGCCGGATCGGGAGTGCATCCGCGAGGGGTTGTCCGGCAACCTCTGCCGCTGCACCGGCTACACCAAGATCGTCGATGCCGTCGAACGCGCGGCCCGGGACATCGGCAATCAGCGGAACGGGCGATGAGCGCGGTGCTGACCCCCACCACCCTGGACCAGGCCCTGATGCTTTTAGCCGAGCATCCCGATGCCCTGCCCCTGGCGGGCGGCACCGACCTGCTGGTCCGGCTGCGTGGCATGGTCCCGGGCAGCACGCCGCCCTTGCTCTCGCTCGCCCGTCTCGAAGAACTGCGGGGGATTACCCTGGAGGACGCCTTCCTGTCCATCGGCGCGGCCACCTCCTTCAGCCGCATCATCGACGACCCGCTCATCAACCGCCATGCACCGCTGCTGGCCCGGGCCGCCCGAACCATCGGCGGACCGGCGATCAGGAACATGGCCACCATCGGCGGCAATGTCCGCACCGGTTCACCGGCGGGCGATTCGCTGCCGCCGCTGTACCTGTATGGGGCCGGCATTGAGATGGCCTCACCGGCGGGCAGGCGGGTGGTACCGATCGGCGATTTTCTCCTCGGTCCCGGCCGGACCGCGCTTCAGGAGGGCGAGGTGATCACCCGCATCCTGGTGCCGCGGGCAGCACCCTTTTCCCATGCATGCTTTGAAAAGATCGGCCGGCGCCGGGCCCTGGCCATTTCAGTGGTCAGCTTCGCCGCTTTGGCCCGGCTGTCCGAAGACGGCACCATCGCCGCCATTCGGATGGCCTGGGGCAGTGTCGGTCCGACCGTGGTGCGGCTGCCCGCCCTGGAGGCGGAGCTGACCGGGGCTCCCGTTGACAGGGCAGCCATCGAGCACCTTCGCAATATGGTTCGGCGGGGCGTCTCGCCCATCGACGATCTGCGCGCCTCGGCCGAATACCGCCGTCTCGTTGCCGTCAACCTGGCGGCCCGCTTTGTGGAGGAGCTGCGTGGCTGAAGGACGCGGGTTGCTGTCTCCGGGCTTTTTGGCCATCAACCTCCAGTTTGCCCTGGTGACAGCCATTGCCGCCCTGTTCTTCGCCTTTTCCGGCTACCTCCAGGGCCTTGGCCTCGACCCGGCAACCATTGGTTTCATCCTCAGCGCCGACGCCCTGGCAGCCCTGATCGTCCAGCCGCTGATCGCGCCGATCCTGCATGCCGGCACGGCCCGCCATTGGCTTGTCGGCGGCTGCCTGCTCCTGTCGCTTTCGCTGGTGCTGCTGGCGGGGGTCGAGACCGCGCCGCTTCTGGTCGCCGTCCGCCTGGTGCAGGGGGCGGGGTTCATTTGCGTGCTCTCGGCCCTGATTGCCGTGCTGGTCGACTTCATCCCCCCGGCCATGAGCGGCCGCGCCTTTGGCTGGGTCTCGCTGGTGCGGCTGATCCCCTACGCCGTCGTCCCCCTGCTCTTCGACCTCCTCGCCCTTACCCCCGCCTCCTTTCCCCGGCTGCTCCACATCGCCGCCGGGCTGGCGCTGGCACCGATCCTCATCCTGCTCGTTCCTGTGAACCGACGGGTGCAACAGGACCGCCCCGCTGCTCCGCCCGGACTGGCCGGCATGGTTGCCAGCCTGCGCACACCGGCGGTGCTGCTACTCCTCCTCTCGGCCCTGCTGTTCTTCTGCGGCTACGCCGCTGTCTTTTTCTTTCTCAAGCAGTTTGGCCAGGCCCAGGGGTTGGCCGGCGCCGGTCTCTTCTTCACCACCGCCACCCTGATGATGATCGCGGTCCGGCTGTTGGGCAGTTGGCTGTTTGACCGCTGCAACAAGATGCTGCTCTGCGCGGCGGGACTGCTGCTGGTGGCCCTGAGCTACCTGCTGCTGCCGCTGTGCGCCTCCGATCCGGTACTCGTTCTGCTGGCCGGGGCAGCCGGGCTGGGTTGGGGAGTGGCCATGCCGCTCCAGGCGGCTGCCATGTTCGACATCTCCCCGCCGGCCGAGCGGGCCATGAACCAGAACCTGCTCGTGGTCATGATGCAGGGCGGCTTCTTCCTCGGCCCCTTCCTCGGCGGCATCGTCCTTGCCCGCAACGGGTTTTCCCTCCTCTTCATCGTGCTTGCCGGCCTGACCCTGGCAGCGGCGGCGATCCCGTTCATACTGCGCAACACGCCGTCATGGCAGGAACCGTCCGGGTTGTCCTGATCGACAGGGAGAGAGGGCCCTGGCAATATTCTGCATTCGGCTCCATGACCGTGTGCAGGAAGGAGGTTG
>JAUWAH010000357.1 GCA_030602145.1 Desulfobulbus sp. | reverse complement strand
GCTCCGCAACCGACCAGCCACCAGAGCTTGGGATGCAGGAGCCGCGCCAGCATGGGTTGGCTGAAAAGCAGCAGCCAAAGCAAGAAGCCTGCCCAAGCCACCAGAACGAGACTGTGGAGTAATCTGGTCGGCATGGTTTCAGGTCAGAATATTGGGAAAGAAACCCTGAAGGATGAGCATAAGAAGCAGGACCAGGCTCGGGATGGTGATTGCCAGGGCGATAATGAGCCGAGGGCGAAAGATGCTCTGATACATCAGCAGCAGTTTGATGTCGAGCATGGGGCCCAGGACCATGAAGGCCATCTGGGCACTGCCGGGCAGAATGGTGCGGAAGCTGGCGGCGATGAAGGCGTCGGCTTCGCTGCACAGGTTGAGCGCCACCGCCATGGTCATCATGATCAGGATCGACAACCAGGGGGTCTCCAACAGGTGGCTGAAGACGGCCATGGGCACGACACCGCGGACCAAGGCGGCGATAAAGGCACCGATCACCAGATAGACACCAACGCTGAAAAAATCATCGCAGGCATGGGCCAGGGCATGCCGGACCCGTGAACCGATTGATGTCTCACCGGGATGACCGCAACCCTGGTGGCCACAGGATGGGGAACGATCAGCGCTCCATTCGGCCACCAAAGCACTGTCCCGGTTGAACCATCTGCCCAGCACCAGGCCGATGGTGACCGCGATGAGATACCCGCAGCCCAGGCGCACAACGGCTGCCAACCAGTCGTACCCGTAGGCGATGGCGGTGGAAGCGGCGACCAGGGGGTTGACGATCGGCCCGGCCAGGAGAAAGGTGAGGGCCGCGGCCAAGGGTACGCCCTTGCCGAGCAGTCGCCTGACGACCGGGACGATGGCGCATTCGCAGACCGGGAGGACGAACCCCATGGCGCCGGCAATGCACACCGCTCTGAGGGGACGGGGCCGGACCACCCGTTCCACCCAGGCGACCGGGACAAAGACCTCGATCAGGCCGCCGGCAAGGGAGCCGACCAGCATGAACGGCAGGGCCTCGACCATGATGGCCAGAAAGTTGATGGTGATGCCGGCCACCAGGCTGTTCCAGGCCGGGCTCTGGCCCAAGAGGAGGAGCAGCACGGCCACGGTGAGAAACAGGAGGCCGCCGCACCAGGCCAGCTCTCTTCCCGCTCCTGCCGGAGGGGGAGCGGCTGAATACATGGGGATGGGTGATGGGGTGTTCATCAGTCGTTGTCAGTGTTGACAGCCGGTTGCCGTCATTGGAGAAGAAGAGAGGTGCCACGGGCTGTTTCGAGTGTTCCGTCGCCGACGGTGATATCGTTTAGAGGCGGTCGATCACTTTTTTGCCGCTCCGAAGGGAAAGAATGCATCCGCAGCTTGCGGATTCAACGAGAAAAAGATATTTTGCACGATTACCGCGCTCCGCCGGAGCGGAGCATTGAGGAACGATCCTTACACAATCCGGCCAACCGATCCCCGACCGCCATGACCGCCATCCACTCTTCCCATGTTCCGGCGTCCGCCATCCTGTTGATTCATTGTCCCGACAGTAAAGGCATCGTCGCCACGGTCAGTGAATTCATCTACAAGAATAACGGCAACATAACCTATCTCGACCAGCACGTCGACATCGTCCGCAAGGTCTTTTTCATGCGGATCGAATGGGAGCTGGACAACTTCATCATTCCGGATGAAAAAATAGGCGAATATTTCGACACCCTGATCGCCAAGAAATTCAGCATGCAGTGGCAGTTGCACTTCTCCCACGAGGTGCCCCGCATGGCCCTCTTCGTCTCCAAGCAGCCCCACTGCCTCTACGATATTCTCACCCGCTGGAAATCACAGGAGATCGAGGTCGAGATTCCGCTGATCATCAGCAACCATCCCGATCTCGAACCGGTGGCGCGTCAGTTCGAGATCGACTTCCACCACTTCGAAATCAACGGTCACAACAAACGGGAACAGGAGCAGGCCATGCTCCAACTGCTGGCCGACCAGCAGATCGAGTTCATCGTCCTGGCCCGTTACATGCAAATCCTGTCGGAAGAATTCATCGGCCACTACCGCAACCGGATCATCAACATCCACCACTCCTTTCTCCCCGCCTTTCCGGGCGCCAAACCCTATCATTCCGCCTTCGAGCGGGGCGTGAAAGTCATCGGCGCCACCAGCCATTATGTCACCAAGGACCTGGATGCCGGCCCGATCATAGCCCAGGATATCATCCGGGTCAGCCATGCCGATTCGGTGGAGGACCTGATCCGCAAGGGCAGGGATCTGGAAAAGGTGATTCTCTCCCGTTCGATCTGGCATCATCTCCAACGCCAGATCCTGGTTTACCAGAACCGGACCATCGTCTTTACCTGAAATTACAGGGGCAGAGGGGATTCCGAAGGGGTTTCCTCCCCGGGGGGCGCCACCGTTTCGAAGAGGTGGAATTCCAGGCTGCCGTCATAGAGGAGAAAGGAGCCGATGTATCGTCCGGGATCGTCCGGCACGGCGGTGTTGGTGGTGTAGATGCCCAGATACCGGTCCCGGGTGGGCATTTCGGGATCGACCAGGGCCCAGAGCAGGGGTGCGTTGTCGCCTTTGTTCTGCACGGTGAGGATCTGCGCATCCAGGGGCAGGGGAACGGATTGGATCCGGTTGGGGGTGAGTTCAAACTTCCAGATGGTCTTCATGGGATTTCCTTCATGCATTGGGGGCCGACCCGAAGGGGGGGCCGGTAGCCCGGGACCGGCAGAGGAGAGCCGGCTCGATTGCCGATGTCTTTTCAATGCACGCGTTGGCTCCGGTGGCGGATCCATGCAGGTGGACACATTTTCGGACCGACCTTTACCCCCAACTGCCGTTTCCGCTTGCATCCCAACGCGTTCGGGGGCATGTTAACACAGCCCAATGCTTTGTCGACAGGTTTTCCCGATACCCATGCAACGCTTTATTCCCGTCTTGTTGATCACCCTGCTCGTGCTGGTGCAGTCAGCCGGCGCCTTCGGGGCGCAGGCGACGCGGTATGCCCTGGTCTATCGATGGGATGGCGAGCGGCAGCGTCTGCTCGATTACCGGCAGCGCCTGGCCTCTCTTCTGAGTCTTCCCGCCGATACGCATCTGAAGATCGTCGGCCGTGACCAGCAGTTCGGGATTGTCTGGGAGATCGACCGGACGCTGGCCCAGGCCCGGAAGGTGGCCGAGAAACAGAATGCAAGCCTGCGACGGGCCGGCCTCAAACCGGTGCAAGTCACCCCTCGAAACAGCTACCACCACCTGTACCATCTTCTCTACCGCCGAGACTCGGACCCGGAAAACCTGCGTCAGGAATACGCCCGGATCAAGGCGGCCCTGGGGGGGCAGGCCGGTGCCAGGCTGGCCATTGAGCAACTCGATGCCCGAACCTATGGCCTGGTCTACCGGGGCTGGCAAGGCAGGTCCGCGGCGTTGAAAACCGGCAAGCAGCAGGCGGCTCGGCTCGGTCTCAAGAATACTCCCCCCACCCTGCTCGCCGCTGTTGAACGCCGGGCAGTTCACGGCGATGCGAACAGGGCAACGGTGCGCGGCCAAATAGCCCGTCCTCCCGTCGTCTCCTCGCCTGCCCAACCCAATCAGGCCCCCACGGCGGCCATCGCCGCCCCCCCCCCTTCCGCTGCCA
>JAUWAH010000125.1 GCA_030602145.1 Desulfobulbus sp. | reverse complement strand
CGGGGCAATTTGATAGCCCGGCGCTTTATTCGCGCGAGATTTAGAACCCCTCATCCGAGGGGTTTTTCTTTTTCAGAGAGCCTTGATGGGGATTATTTTTAGAATATACTAATAATATATGGCACCGCTCACACTGGTGCGGTATTGGTAAATTTTTGCCGTTATGCTGCGTTCGATTGTTGAGATATTTCAGCACCCCGTTTTTTTTCCAACCATTCTTTGAACTCGGGAAATTTCTTCTGTAATTCCACCCTGAACCAGATGTAAATATCGTTTTCTTCCCCTCGCTGTTCGTTCAACCAGAGCTTTAATTCCGCAATCACCGGTTCTTCGAGTCGCGCCACCTTCCCGGATTGTTCCTCCCAAGGGCGCATTGAACCCTCACCCGTTGCGAGCCAACCAGCAGAGACATTTGCAGCTTTCGCCATTGCCACCAACCTCGGCCGTGACGGCTCTGCTGTGCCGAGTGCATAGGAATTTACGCTTTTGGAGGAGATACCTGATCTTCTCGACAATTCTAATTGCCCCCCTACCAAATCGGCGGCCACTCTGATGCGTTCTGCGAATTTATCAAAACCCATAGCGGTTTAAACTTCTCGGTAAAAAAGTATTAACTAAGTTTAAACCGGTCAGCACGGTTTAAACTTCCCTTTTTTGGCCAATCAAACGCGAACTTAGACAATATACAGAAGTAAAAGGATATTGATGGAAGTTTTAACCACCTTTTCCTCTTGACCGCTTAGATGTTTTCTTCTATCCTGTCCGTAATGGTTCCCGCGAAAACGGGAAGATTAGACCGAAAAGTACACGACGGGCATGAAAGGTTCAACGTCCGCGTGAAATTAAAACCAGACGGTAAGCCCGGCACACGCCGGACAGTGTAACGGCAAGCATAAACGAGGAGAACACCATGGCGCGAGAAGCACGGCGAGTCCCCGCAGGATGGCAGCACCCCAAAGACACAAGGGGCCGCTTCATTCCACTGTTTCACGGTGAGGAGGGCCTTCCCAGCGAAGATGGATACATGCCGACCTGGAGCAGCAAGGAAGCCACCCACCTGATGATGTACGAGACCACCTCCGAGGGTACGCCGATCAGCCCGGTTTTTGCCACGGCCGAGGAACTTGCCCACTGGCTGGCCAACAACAAGGTAGCCGTTTACGCCAGCACGACCGCCACCGTCAACGAATGGCTTCAGGTCATCATGGACGGGTTCGACTCCTTCCTAGCCATCACCAGGGAGGGCAGGTTGGGAGTGGCCATGGCTAGGGGCTGAGATGAGCGAGGAGAGGATACCCGACATTGTCTGGCGGTGGGGGAATGCCGCCACAGAGGGCAAAAAACCACTGCGGATTGAACTGTTCCGCGCGGAACAGTGGCGGTCGAACTGGAGCCCCTTCCGAAAGACCATGCACCCGCATCCACCACTACGCAACCGGGAATACTGGCATCAGTATTTCCGGTTGCGTGTTGATGGGCGATGGTATGGACGGAAAGGCTACAAGTACGGCTTCTTCACTCTGGAGCAGGCAGTGAGGATCGTTCAACGACTTTACGAGGAGCGCACCTGATGGCTACCCAGCTCGGCCTCTTCGACACCGCCCCCACCTTGAACATCCTGCGGGATCTCAAAACCGCCATGGCCAGGGCTGCCGACGCCACCGGGCTGTCGAGGGACGAGCTGTGCGACCGAATCAACCAACTGGCCGACCGCTACGGGGTCCGGCTGGTGAAGGGAACCGGGCCGAACCTGACCATGGCCACCCTGGAGAAATGGCTCAACCCTGAAGACAAGGAACGGGTGATCCCGGCCAAGGCCCTGCCGGTGTTCTGCGCGGCGGTGAACAGCATAGAGCCGCTGCAGGTCATGGTGACTCCCCTGGGATGGCGGGTGATCGACGACAAGCAGGCCAAACTGCTGCAACTCGCCGAACTGGACCAGGAGGTCAAGCGGAAGCAGGCAATGATGAAGAAACTCAAAGCCGAACTGTAAGGAACAGACATGGAACTGATCATCGAAGACAAACCTTTAACCCCTGTCGAACAGACCCGGCTTTCGGCACTGGAAGCCATCATCCGGGAGAACTTCCTGGCCTATGTGGCGGTGGGCAACGCCCTTTTGGAGATCCGGGAGAGCCGGCTGTACCGCACCGACGGCGGCCGGACCTGGGAAGGCTACTGCCGGCAATTGTGGGACATGAGCTTTCAATATGCCGACCGCCTTATCTCCGCCTCGAGGGTGATTGAGAATCTCACCCCAATTGGCGTGAAGGAGGACGGCAGCATCGATTGGGAACTGATGCCGGCCAACGAGTCCCAGGCCCGCGAACTGGCCAGGCTGGAACCGGAGGAGCAGCAGCAGGTCTGGGGCCAGCTCATTGACACCAAGCGGGCTGCGGCCGAGGTGGAACAGCCCCTCAAGCTCACCGCCAAAACCGTGAAGAACGCGGTCAAGGCCTTCAAGGGCGAACAGGTGGGCGGCGCCATCCGCCAGGCCGGCAAAACGATCAAGCCACGGAAGACCGCCAAAACGACCCGTCAATCGGCCGAGTTTATCCAGGCCTGGGAAAGCTTCCTCGGGCAGATCGAGGTTGAACGCCAGGCCGGCTGGAAACACACCGCCCGGGAGACGGTCTTCACCACTCTGACCAACCTGGCCAAGGTGGTCGGCGACTGCGGGGATCAGGCCATCCGCGACCAAAAGATCGTCTGGAGGACCGGCAACCTGGGAAAACTGCTGGCGGCCGGGTTCGGCATCTTCCGGATCGGCGCCAACAAAACCATGATCGAGCAACTTGAAGCGGCCGGGAGTTGGCTGGTGTACGGCGAATACGAAAACGAGGCACAGGCACGGGAGGTGTTTGATGATCTGCTGCTTGAACCGACCAACCTGCAGGCATGACCGGACGATGAAGCGAAACAGCGTGGAAATACGGGTGTGGCTCAAACGAAACGGTTTCAAGCTGGTCACGATCCAGGCTGCTCTGGGCTATCGGGACAACAAGACGGTGTGGGCTACCATTGAAGGGCATGAACATAACCGGAAGGTCCTCGCCTGGCTGGAGGACAACGGCTGCCCGAGGAAATACCTGGCCCTGCCCGATGACATGCGGAGGGCCGCATGAAACAGTGGTTCAAGATATCCGAGTTGACGAGCCTGCAGGGCTTGCCTTCATCCGTTCCGGGAATACTCAAAAAGGCCAAGAAGGAGCACTGGATGGCCCGGTACAGCCAGGGCCAGGGCGGTGGCAAGGAATACCACCTCTCCTCCCTGCCCACCGAGACCCAGGCCGCGCTGCACTTCAAATTCGCCCCGGCGCCAACCAAGGACAAGGAGCTGGTGATCCGCGAACAAGTGGACCAGAAGCTGACGGACCTGAAAAACTGGCAGCGGGAGATCTTCGAGGCCCGCGTCACCCTGTACCGGGAGTTCGAGCAACTGCAGAAACTGCACGGCACCAACCGGGCCGTGGATGCCCTGGTGGAGATGGCACGGCGAGAAGAGTTGCCCGATCACCTGATGCGCTGCGTGGCCCAGGCCAACGCCCGCAAGGGCGATGAGCGCACCCTTTCCCGGTCGCTGGTGTTGAGCTGGCAGCGGGTCGTCCGGCGTTACGGCATCGCTGCCCTGGCGCCTAAGGGTATGGAGAAATCCGAGGTGCCCGAGTGGGTGCCCTTCTTCATGAAATTCTACCAACTGCCCAGCAACCCCACCATCCCCGAGGCCATTGAAGAGATGACCAAGATCCTGCCAGAAGGGATGAAAGTTCCTAGTTATCACCAGGTGCTGCGATGGCACAACAAGCGGTCGGTGCTCGACCGGGAGAAGGGCCGGCGCACCGGATCGGCCTACCGGGCGCTGAAAGGATATGTCAAGCGGGACACCAGCGGCCTGCGGCCCATGACCATCGGCCAGTGCGACGGACACAGCTTCAAGGCCTATGTGGCCCATCCGACCCACGGCAGGCCGTTTCATCCCGAGGTGTGCGCGGTGATCGATGTGGTGTCCAAGGTGGCCCTGGGTTGGTCGGCGGGCCTGGCGGAATCGGCCTTGACGGTGGCGGCCGCAATCCGGCACGCGGCCATGGTCAATGAGCAGAAGCCCTGCGGCGGGATCTTCGACATCCTCTACACCGACGGCGGCTCCGGCAACATCGCCAAGATCAACACCGATGACGTCACCGGTTTGTTTGCCCGCATCGGCACCACCTTCACCAAGGGCCGTCCGGGTAATCCCCAGGGACGCGGCCTGATCGAGGTGTCCAACAAATCGCTGTGGATCCGGGGCGCCAAGTTCCTGCCCTCCTGCACCACTTCCTCCATGGACAAGGGGGTCCGCCGGAAGAATTACATCCAGATCGAGAAGGATATGAAGCACCAGGGGAGAAGCGAGCTGGTGATGAGCTGGCCGCAGTTCCAGGATTACTGCCGGCAGATGATCGACGAGTACAACCGCCGCCCCCATTCCGCCCTGCAGAAAATCAAGGACCCGGAAACCGGCCTGAAGCGACACATGTCACCGCTGGAATGCTGGGCCTGGCATGTCGCCGACGGCTGGGACCCGAAGGAACACCAGTTGACCGAGGCCGAGGTCGAAGTGCTGTGGCTGCCGAGGGAGACCAGAACAGTGAACCGGGCCACGGTGCAACTGGGCAACAATCACTACTACAACGCCGACCTGGCCCATTACGACCGCAAGGAAGTGCAGGTGGCGTATTTTCCTGAGGACGCCACCAAGGTGCAGGTCTGGGACATGGACGGCCGGTTGATCGGTTATGCCTGGTACGACAAGAACCTAGTCGACTTCGTCCCCAATACCATGATCGAGCAGGCCCAGGATCAGCGCACCAAGCGGCGCAAAGAGATCAAGGAACAGCAGCTTGAAGAGATTTACGACGAGCAGCTCGGGGTGATCGAGATCGTTGCCCGGCCACGGAAACAGGCGGAAATCCTCTCCATCGAGCCCAAGCAGAAAAAGAAGATCGAGGAGGCCAAGCGGCAACTCACCGCCAAGTTGGAGCAGGCGCCCACATTCCAAGTGCCCAAGGATGACCGCAGCCAGTACCGGCTGTGGAAGGAGTTGGATGCGCGGCTGCGGGACGGCGAGACCCTGGAAGAGGCGGCGGTGCAGTTTTACGAGGGCTACTGCCAGACGGCCAGTTACCGGGCTTTCAAGAAGATCGAGGACAACTTCCGGCAACTGGAACAGCAGGGATAAAAAAGAGCCGTGGTGCGAACACGGCTCCAGGCGGGCACCTGGGGTGCCCAAAAAAAGAGAGTAGAAGGAGAATACACGCGATGAACCCAAAAAACAAGGGCGGCATGAACCGGACCACCGCACCGCTGACCAATGTCAGCCTGTGCGAGATGGCCCTGACCAAGGCGATGGAGCGGCCGGGGCACCTGCCGGGGATGATCTGCTTCTACGGGCCGAGCGGCTGGGGCAAGACCACGGCGGCGCTCTATGTGCACCTGGTGAACGATGCCTACTACATCGCCTGCAAGGACACCTGGGTGCGCAAGTCGCTCCTGGTCAGCCTGCTGGGCGACATGGGCATCCCGCCGAAAAAATCCCTCTGGGAGATGGTGGACCAGGTCTGCGAGCAACTGGCCAAGAGCCGGCGGCCGCTGATTATCGATGAGATGGACAAGCTGCTGAGCAAGAACGCGGTGGAGCTGATCCGCGACATCCACGACGGCTCCAAGGCCACCATCCTGCTGATCGGCGAGGAGAAGCTGCCCCACAAGCTGATGCAGTGGGAGCGCTTCCACGGCCGCATCCTCGATTGGGTGCCGGCGCAGCCGACCGACATGGACGATGCCCGGCACCTCAAGGGGCTGTATCACCCTGGCCTCGACGTCCGGGACGATCTGCTGGAACGGATTGTCGGGGAAAGCAGCGGCTCGGCCCGGCGGGTGGTGGTCAACCTGGCCAAGGCCGAGGAGATCGCCCACAAGCGGGGCTCCAGCACCATCGGCCTGCAGGAATGGGGGGATGAGCCGTTCTTCACCGGCGACGCCCCGCAGAGGAGCATCCCATGCCGCTGAAACCGATGCACAAACGAAACGGGTTCGATACCCGCCAGGCGGTGTGGAACGCCATCCGGGCCAAGGAGGTGTTCAGCGTTCAGGATCTGCGGGAAGAGACGGTGATGAAGCCCGACTCGGTGCGGGAATACGTCATCGGCCTGGAGAATGCCGGCTATGTGGAGCGGGTGCCCGCGAAGGAACTGCGGCAAGGCGCTGCCCCCTGCTGGCGGCTAGTCAGGGACGTGGGGGTCGATGCCCCCAGAGTGCGCAAGGACGGCTCACCGGTGACCCAGGGCAAAGGGAGGGAGAATATGTGGAAGGCGATGCGGGTGCTGAAGACCTTCACCGTCCGCGACCTGGCCATCCATGCCCGGACGCCCGGCTGCGAGGTCAAGGAATCGACCGCCGAGGAGTATGCCCGCCACCTGTTTTTTGCCGGCTACCTGCAGCGCCATGGAGATGGCAGCTACACTATGCTGCCCTCGGCGTACACTGGCCCCAAGGCGCCGATGATCCAGCGGACCAAGGTGGTGTGGGACCCAAACACCAACCAGGTGCGATGGAGAAGCGAGGTGGCCCATGACCAATGACGACCGGCTGGAGTTGTTGCGCGAAGCCGTGGCCACCCATGGCAGCCAGGCGAAGGTGGCCAGGATGCTGGGATACAGCGCGGCCACCATCTCGCAGGTGCTGGCCGGGCAGTACAAAGGGTTGTTGATTGCCTTTTTAACGCGGGTTGAAGAGGTGTTTGGCACGACGGAGGTGGATTGCCCGATCCTGGGTACTATCACCTATCCGCAGTGCGTGGAGGAACGCCGGCGGCCGTTCAGTTCGGCCAATCCGCACCGGGTGCGGATGTTCCAGGCCTGCCGGGGTTGTTCGAACAATGCGGATCCGAGGGAGGAACAATGAAAACAAGGAGGTGTTCAGCGTTCAGGATCTGC